>PCSQ01000046.1:0-365 GCA_002772455.1 Candidatus Beckwithbacteria bacterium CG23_combo_of_CG06-09_8_20_14_all_47_9
CCAAAATGCGCTTGAAAGAAAAACAGCTGTTTAGTAAAATTAGCCAAATGAAAGGACTGTAAAAACAGTTTAAAACCGCGCCGTTTACCAAAAGGCGGATGGTATCATTTTTCGATTAGTTTAGACTATGGTAGGCGGGGCGGGGCTTGAACCCGCAACAGACGCTGTATAAGAGCGCTACTCTACCGTTGAGTTACCCGCCTGAAAGTATTATACCAATTCCGCTTACAGTTTCGCCCTTTGGCTAATTTCCGCTTCAACCACATTTTTATCCCGGCCGTATTTTAGGCGGGATAACTGTTTGACCATTTCCGCCATTTTCTGGCTGCACATCTCTTTTAACTTACCCATATCTTTAGTTAAAT
>PCSQ01000046.1:406-2338 GCA_002772455.1 Candidatus Beckwithbacteria bacterium CG23_combo_of_CG06-09_8_20_14_all_47_9
TTAATGTAAACGTTAAACCGCTCGACATTAATCAAATCCGTCTCGGAAAAAGTCGGCTGGTACTCATGCTGCAAATAACTGGCATCAGTCACCCCAACCCGGAAAGACATAATCGTGCCGACGTTGCCGAAAATGGCGTTTTTTACCTCTTCTTCCATTTGGCCGATAAACTGATTCGCCACCGTTAAAGACAAACCAAACTTTCTCGCCTCGGATAAAATCTGGGCAAAATCCGGCGTCGCGAAATTTTGGAACTCGTCCACGTAAATATAAAATGGTCTTCTTTTATCCTCGGGTATATCTTGCCGGCTCATCGCCCCGATTAACAGTTTCGGCACTAAAATCAGGCCCAAAAACTGGCTGTTTTCTTCACCAATCCGGCCTTTAGCCAGGTTAATGAGCAGAATTTTCCCCTCGTCCATCACTCTCCTAAAATTAAAGGCGCTGTCTGATTGACCGATAATGTTACGCATCATTTTATTGGTAACGAACCGGCCGAACTTGGACACGATGTAGTCCAAAACTTCGCTCTTGTGAAAATCAGACGTCTGGGCAATTTGGTCGGTCCAGTAGCGCCGGATAATCGGGTCGGTGACTTTGGGCAACAGTTCCTGGACATAGCGCGCGTCGGTTAAAACCCGGACAACCTCGACGAAAGTGGCGCCCGGTTCGCTCATCACGGTTAAAATGGCATTGCGCACCGCGTGCTCAAACCGGGGACCGATAATCCCGGTTTTATGCGGGTCGTAAAGTTTATACATCAAACCGATGATTGAGGTAGTAATAAAGTGCTTTTCCTCTTCGGTTTCAGCCTCGATCATATTAAGGCCCAGTGGCCGATCGGTATCCGATGGATTAAAATAAATAACGTCTTCGGCCCGCTCGGGCGGAATCATTTCCAAAATTTTCTCAACCGTGTCGTGCGGATCAATAAAACAAACGCCTTTGCCGGCCCGGATGTCCTGCATAATCATGTCGGTCAACAGTTCTGATTTCCCCACGCCGGTTTTACCGATGATATAAATGTGGCGCAACCGGTCGTCTTCAGAAATAAACACCGGCCGGTCAATTCCCCGGTAAACGCTCTTGCCTAAATGCAGGCCCTCTTTAGGGATCTGTGCCGGCGCCGGCGCCCGCTTGGCGTTTAACCAAAAAATGTGCGGCGTTTCAATGGATTTATTGGGAAAGTGAAACAGCGTCGCCAGCTCTTCCACTGATAAAATGCTTTTGGCGCCGAAAATCGGCTGGTAACGGTAAATAAAGTCGATCATCCACAACGGTTTGATCCGGATCTTGGTTTTAGAAAAATGGTTATGATCGGAGTTATACTGGGAAAACGAACCGACTAAATTAGCCAAATGGGCTCTGGCTGATTCTTTGGTGGTCGAGTTCACCACAATTCTAATGGTAGCCGCAAAACCCGGCTTACTGCATTTATTCTCAATTTCCTCATAGGTTTTCGGGTCAACATTATACTTGGCTTTTTCCGGATCGGACTCGGTTTTTTTGGTTTTAGAAATATACGCCCGGCCGGCTTTCTGCCATTTACTCTCCGCCGGGGTGATCAGAACCTGCAGCGCCATCCCCTCGTTATCTCCCATTTTTGCCATGGCGGCAGTAATAGTGGAAAGCGGATCTACCGGCAAGTCTTTATAAATTTTTAACGGGTAAAATGAGCTACTGCCGAGTTTCAATTGGGCAAAAGCGACTTTGCCGTGGTCGGTAAAAATACTCGGTTCGTCGACTTCCCGGACGTCGGCGCCGGGATAAGCGCCGTTTATCTGTTTTTCTACTAAGTCTCTTAAGTTTTCCGGCATGGCCACAAAAAAACGGATGTCTTCTTTCCTGGCAATAATTTCAAATGACAAATGCTCTTCAGGCTTTAAAAACCCCAACCAGCCCCCGCCAACTTTAATCGAAAATAAACTGGCA
>PCSQ01000046.1:2360-2735 GCA_002772455.1 Candidatus Beckwithbacteria bacterium CG23_combo_of_CG06-09_8_20_14_all_47_9
TCTTAGTTTCGTTATCCCGCGGCACCGCCACCTGCAAAATCACAAATTCCAGCGACCGTTTCTCCCGGTCTTTAAACTTTAATAATTGGATTAATACATACCCCACACCGACTAAACCCACCATCCCTAAACCCAGTAAAAAGGCCATTAAAACCAAGAACTTGGCTTGTTCGATTATGGTTGTCACCGGATCCATTTAAACTTTCCTGAAGGCAACTTTATTGCCAAACATTTTAATTAAGCGCAAGCACCACTCCGCCAGCCAACGCAGGCTGTCGACCACTTTATGCTTCAAACCTTTTTCCATCTCGTTTTTAGTCAGCGGCAAAACCACTTTAAAACCGGCTTGTTGTTGCGTTGTATCGTCGAGGACCA
>PCSQ01000046.1:2767-3347 GCA_002772455.1 Candidatus Beckwithbacteria bacterium CG23_combo_of_CG06-09_8_20_14_all_47_9
TTTAGTTGCGCGTCTTCTTTCTCCAGTTTTTCCAGCCAGCCTTCAACTTCAGGTTCCAAATCAACATTCCGGGTATACTCGGTAATCGGGGTTTTCTCGGGCAGGTTAGCCATGAGATTATAATAACACAAAAATCAGTAGTCCAAACCCTTAACTGCTTTAATTCCCTTATCAAACGGGTGCTTGATTTTCTTCATTTCGGTTACCAAATCGGCGCCTTCGAGGACTCTCCTCGAAGCGCCCCGGCCTGTTAAAATCAGATGAGTTTTTCCCCTTTTGCCAATCAGCTTAATCAGATAATTTAAATCAATTAACTTATCTTTAACCGCATTATTAACTTCGTCCAAAACTAAAACATCGACTTTGCCTAAAAGTTTTTCCGCCATTTTTAGTGCCGCCGCGGCCGCGTGTTTATGCTCGGTTGGTGTCGCGTGATCGGTCGGCAATTTATAAAAACCCTCCCCCAACCAATACATCTTCAAGTTCTTCAACTTTAAATTCATCTCGCTAATCGGCCATTTTTTCTCTTTATACCAACTCACCCAGCCAACTTTCATTCCATTACTCGCCGCCCGCACCG
>PCSQ01000046.1:3385-4887 GCA_002772455.1 Candidatus Beckwithbacteria bacterium CG23_combo_of_CG06-09_8_20_14_all_47_9
CCGGTAAAAACACAAACTAAACCCTGCTTCATTGATTCCGTTGATCCCGGCGCCACATTGAAATCGCAATCAACATTACAATTCCCAGCATTACAAAAGCAATTATCTGTAACGGGTTCATTATTAATCCTCCCTTAAAAATAAAACATATATTATAATTAACAAAATCGAGCTCATGATAATGGCGTAATAAAACGTATTTTCCACATTCCAAACAATCATAATTTAAGCCTCCTCACTAATCTTAATGACCAATATACAAAAAGTGACGTTGAAGTTAAAGAGAAAACTCCCATTAATATGATTTTATTAAAATTGTCTGTCTGCAAAAACAGCGGTGAAATCACCCCGGCCGTAAACCATGCCGCTGCCAGCATATTAGAAAAGTCTGACAATTTATTTCTCTGCGCCGGCTTTAGCCTCATTAATTTATTGTATCACTAAAACTCATAACCGGTTTCTATTTTACAATGCTCCGGCCAGTCGGGATTGACCGGCACCTCAAATTCTTTTAGCAAGTTTTCTAAATGATCGAGCGGCAGACCGATAATCGTCGTAATTCCCCCTTCAAAACTTTTAACTAGACTGCCGTAACCGGACAATTCAAACTGGATCGCATAGGCGCCGCCTTTGTCCAGTACATGAAATTTTTTAATATATGCCTCGATAATTTTGTCGTCATATTTTTTCATAATCACGTCGCTTCTGGCCACACTCATTAAAACTTTTTCTTTCGAAGCAACACAAACTCCGCAATAAACCGAGTGCTGTTTACCGGATAGTTTTTGCAGATACTCTCTAGCCTGGTCCAAATCTTTGGGTTTACTCACAATCATCTCTTTCGTGGCCACTACCAAGTCCGAACCAATAACTATTACCCCTTCAACCGAGACAGCTTTATCGATGGCCAACTGCCCCACCAGATCCTCGGCAGTATCGGCCTGATAGTCTTCCTCATTCACCCGGTGGCTGACCGCCTTAAACTCCGGCACCATTAAACCCAGTAGTTGTTTCCGCCGCGGCGAATCCGAGGCTAAGACTATTTGCATTATTTCACTTTATCATTATTTATAATTTCTACACCAAAATATCATTTTCCCAAATTTTCTTAATCTAACCGGATCATTTTTCCGCCGTAGCTATAACCCAACCAATAAGCCGCCGTCATTCCCAATAAACTCCCGGGCAACTCCACCGCATACGCTTTCTGCCAGCCTAAAATCGGGACCATCGCTAAATTTTAGCAGTTAACCTTAAATCCCGCCCGCTTAAAATGTTCGTCAAAAGCCGCGACTCGCTTAATCCCCAACCGCTCCATCAGGGCAAACGAAACGCAGTCTGTAAAAGATAACGGGCTCCAGTTTTTTACAAACCATTTCCAAGCGCCGGCTTCGTCGGTCGCGGTCACCCGCATAATTTTGATTATGTGGCTGTGCTCCGCCAGCAAATCGCGAAATTTCAAGGCTTTTTCCAAGCTGCATTTTACCCTAATTACCGTCAAA
>PCSQ01000046.1:4947-28569 GCA_002772455.1 Candidatus Beckwithbacteria bacterium CG23_combo_of_CG06-09_8_20_14_all_47_9
AAAGCCGGTATCGATAAAAACCGAGTCAGGCATAGATAATTTCATCGTCTTCGCTCAACTTCCCCGGTTTATTTTTTATCTTGGCCAAACCGGGCAAATCTTCCCATATACTGGCATTTTTATAGTCTTTGACTACTCCCAATTGCTGGGCTGTAGAAACTTTTCTGATCAAGTAATTAATGAATTTATTAACACTCATGCCTAACTCCCCGGCCATGGCTTTCACCTGCAGCCAGTCCGGTTCTTCCATGCGTAAATTGGTAACCACTGTCTGTGTTTGGTTCATATCATACTAAATATACTATAGTATGATTAGTATGTCAATACTCTCTTGACATTACTCTCTCTCTGGGAAAATACAGGCAAATGGCAAATCCTGAACCAGAGCCCACACCAATATCAGAATCAGTTCCAACTGACACAGAAACGTCACCAGTTTTTGATCAGCAATATGAAATTGATACAGGCCATCCCATGCCGGATATTCCGGATATTATTATAGATGGCTTAGAGAGCGGAACGGTAAGATAAATTAAAGCGAGCACTTGGAAAAACCGCAGTGCTTGCAGGTGGCACAACCCTCGATCACTTCCATTTGGCTACCGCACTCGGGGCAGGTTTTATCCAGTTTGTTTTTTAGCGGCGTAATGCGAACCTTGCTTTGAATGGTTTGAGTGGTTTTTTTCGGCACGGTGGATAAAATTTGCGCATCCTTGCTGCCGGATCGATAAATCGTGATCCCTTTACAGCCCAACTCCCAGGCTAATAAATAAGCTTTCTCCACATCTTCGATGGTGGCATTTTGGGGGAAATTAATGGTTTTGGAAACGGCATTCTCTGTGTGTTTTTGGAACGCCGCCTGCATCCGAACGTGCCACTCCGGGATGATATCAAAGGCAGAAACAAATGTTTTTCTAATTGAGTCAGGTAAGTACTCGATTTGCTGACAACTTCCTGATTTAGCGACCTCTTCCAGAACTGATTTTTTCTTAAAATCGCTCAACTTACTGGTCTCGACCGCTCGGCGGAAGTGTTCATTAACATAAGTCAAACCGGCTTCGTCGACCACGTTTTTGACAAACGATAAAGCAAATTCCGGCTCGATGCCCGACGAACAGCCGGCCACCATGGCAATCGTTCCGGTCGGGGCAATCGTGGTTACCGCCAAGTTTCGCCTTCTAATTCCCTTTTTTTCATAAACCGACCCCTTCCAATTTTTGAAAATGCCTTTTTCGCGACCGAGGGAAACCGATTCGGCTATGGCTGCATCATTCACTGCCTTCATGATTTTCTCCGCCAACTTCACTCCCGCATCACTGTTGTAAGCTACGCCCAATTGATAGAGCATGTCCGCCCAGCCCATAATTCCCAGACCGATTCGGCGATTAGCTTTAGCCATGGCCTCTATCTGGGGAAGCGGATAACCGGAAACATCGATACCGTTGTCTAAAAACCTGACGGCGGTTTTAGTAACCTGTTCCAAGCGGCTCCAGTCCACTTCGTGTCGGCCTTTGGCCGAAAGCTTTACAAATTTAACCAAATTAATCGAACCTAAATTACAAACGTCAAACGGGTGCAAGGGCTGCTCGCCGCAAGGGTTCGTCGCTAAAAGCGGCCCTAAAGTTTTGATTACCGGGTTATATTTATTAATCTGGTCCAAAAAAATCATGCCCGGGTCGCCGGTCCGCCAGGCTAAACCAACAATTTGATCAAATAACTGCTGGGCCGGCAAAGTCTGCACCACTTCGCCGGTGCGCGGATTTTTCAGAGAAAATCTTTGATTTTTCTTAACCGCGGTCATGAATTCATCGGTGGCCCCGACGGAAATGTTAAAGTTGGTTATTTCTCCCTGTTCTGTCTTGCAGGTGATAAATTCCAGAATATCCGGGTGATCAACGTTTAGAATACCCATGTTTGCCCCCATGCGAAAACCGCCCTGCATCACCTGGCCGGTAGCCGCATCAAAGACTTTCATAAAACTAACCGGGCCGGTAGCAAAACCGCCGGATTTTTTAACATAATCGCCTTTGGGCCGAAGTTTGGAGAAATTAAAGCCGGTATTATGAACCACAGTTAATCCGCCTTGACCGGCCAAATAATTATTATGTTTTTGAGTAGTAAAGTCAAAAAACTCGGCTGTTTTTTCTCCGTAGCTAACTCTGACTACTTTTCTAAATGATTGGTGAACCAATTGCCAAAAAATTAATTGCTGCCGCTCTGCCTTTGTCCAAAACTTTAACGATAATAAAGCCGCCAAAACCCGCAGTATTTGCGCCCGGGAAATATGACTGCCCCACTTTAATCTTTGGAGCCAAAAACTATTGCTACCGATATTAATTGCCTGGCGGTGAATCGTCACTTTATTAACCGGCACGCCGGCTTTGATTAGGAAAGGCTTCAATTGATCAAAACACAAAGGTGAACGTTGATCAACATTTATTTTGTTTTGAGTAATGTGATTTATTAATCGCTGTTTTTTAAATTCGTCACTTAAGTATTCCCCGAGCAAATTATTTATCCGCTCAAGTTGTTCGCCGCCGTCAATTGCCAACTCAAACATTGTCCGCCACTGTTTGTTCTTAGGTTTTTTCCGCCTCACTCTGGTTCTGATACCAAAAATGTTTAAAAGACAAGTTATTTGTTCGATTAAAATTCCGCTCTCGCTGTCAAATGTTACCCTCTGTCTGGTTTTAGCTACATAGCCGTCGGCATCCAATAAGCCGGCTATCAACGCCAAGACAACGTTTTTCCGATTTTTTATCATCTCCGGAGCAATCTTTAATTGATCTGTTTTCGGCCCGTTAATACCGGCAAGTTTCTTTAACCACTTAACCAATTGCTGATCAACCACCGTTAAAATAAACGTTTGACAGCGGCCATCTTTTTGGATTTTGATTTCTTTGCCGATCAAGTTAGCAATAATCTCCTGGGCTTTAAACAGGGTGTCTTTCCTGCCGTCAAACAAGCGCAACCGCTCGTAATATTTTTTCGCTTTAGTATTAGCTTTTACCCGGCCAAAAGAGCCGTCACCCAAAACATAACCTACCAGCCAACCAATATCTTCGTTAATCTGCCGGCCGTCAATTGTTTTTGACTGCTTAAATAACCATTGATCGGCAGCGCTTAAACTGCTGCCAACCAACAAATCGCCGGTTTTTATTTCATCGGCTCTTTTTTCTTTAACAATGCCCTCTTCAAAAATAAAAAAAGGGTGCCAATCACTGGTGACTACTTCTAATCCTCCCTCAGCTTTAACTGAATAAACTCTTTCCTGGGGTAATTGATATCTCCAAATGCTCAAAATTTTATCGGCCATCATCCTGCCTGAATCCTGATCAAATGCCAAAGTATTAATGTTTAAATCAGCAATGTCTACCTGCCAACCATTCTGTACTCCTTGGATTTCCATTCTTCCCTGCTTGAGGCGCTCATAAACCGTGCTGATTTTTTCCAGGCCGCAAAACGAAGTAAACACCTGGCTGTCTCCGGCCACGCACCCTCCCCCCCGCTGCTGGACCAAAGCCAGCCACTTAACCGCATCGAAAATTTTACCCATGTCGTCCTCAACCGGCAGGACAAAACAATTGGCCAATGATGGTTTTTTGGTGCCGGCCGAACGCAGATAACAACCGGCCGGCATAAACTCCATTTTACTAATCACCTCAAAAAAAGCTTTCTGCCAATGAGACTGCTTTGCCGACGGTTCGTTTTGGGCTACAAACCGGGCGACCCGCTCAAATAACTGCCGGGGCGTTTCGACTGTTTTCCCGGAATCATCGTGCCGCAAATACCGATTATCGATTACTTTCAGCTGGTTCAGACTTAAACCCAAGTCATCGGTCACGCCAATGATTGCCTTAGCCTGCCGGACCGCGTGGTGTTTTTCCCGGTACAGGATGTAGGCCTTGGCCGCTTCGTAGTGCCCTCCGGCCATCAGCACCTGCTCGACCAAATTCTGAATCTGTTCTACCGTAGGAATATCACCATTAATCGCTTTTTTCAAAATCGTCAACACAATTTTGGTCAACCGTTCCGGTTCATGCTTTTCAGTCATCACCGCCCGGATCGCCGCGGTAATCTTGGTTTCGTCAAAGGCCGTCACCCTGCCGTCGCGCTTCCTGATTTTAGCCATCTCCGTCATAGACTGCACCTCGAATAAACGCAATGGCCACAATGCCAACAACCTTCTTTAAACTCCAAATCATGGCTGCATTCAGGACAAATCTCCGCTGATTTATTGAGCACTTGGTCCTGCTTACTGCCGTCGCGGTAAACCGTTGTCCCCTTACAGCCCAATTTCCAGGCCAGCATATAGGCCTGACCCACATCATCGACGGTCGCCGTGTGGCTCAAATTGATAGTTTTACTGACAGAGTTGTCAAAGTATTTCTGCCAGGCCGCCTGCATCATGACGTGCCACTGCCAGCCGATTTCGTGAGCGGTCACAAATACTTTTTGGCCATATTTATTTTTATATTGCCTGTAAACCGGATCTTCAATTATCATTTCTTTAGTCGGTTTATTAGCCCTGTCGTCTTCAAAAAATGTTTTTCTTTTGGTAGTTAAAGCAAACACCGGTTCAATCCCAGAAGAACAATCAGCAAACATGGAGATCGTCCCGGTCGGGGCAATCATGGTCGTAGCACAGTTACGCCGCGGCTGGTTAGAATCAGCGTAAATCGACACATCATAGTTGCCAAAATTGCCGCGGGTTTTTCCTAGTTTCTCGGTTGCCTTATCTGCTTCCTCCCGAATAAACTTAGCCAGTTTCTCTGACAGCTTCACCGCCGCTTCACTGTTGTAAGCAATACCAAGTTTAAAAAACAAATGGGCCAAACCCATGACCCCCAAACCGATCCTTCGGTTGCCGTCTTTAACCAGTCTCCGAATTTCATCTAAAGGAAAATTATTAACCTCGACCATATTGTCTAAAAACCTTACCCCTAAGTGCACGGTGGTTTTAAGTTTATCCCAATCAACTTGGTTATTTTTGACATGCAGCGCCAAATTAATGCTGCCTAAATTACAGGATTCATACGGCAAAAGAGGTATTTCTCCACAAGGATTAGTGGCTTCAAGCTTCCCGAGCGTCGGCGTCGGATTATCCTGTTCCATCCGATCCAAAAAGGCCATGCCCGGATCGGCTGTCTGCCAGGCCAATTCACAAATCAACCGGAACAACCTATCCGCCCGGACAGTTCTGACGGTTTCTTGGGTGCGCGGGTTAATTAAACTCCAAGGTTTTTTGGCTTTGACCGCCTGCATGAATTTATCGGTCACCCCGACGGAAACATTAAAGTTTTTAACCGTCCCGTCTTCTATTTTCATCTTGATAAAGTCCTCAATATCCGGATGGTCGGCATTGACAATAGCAATATTGGCTCCTTGGCGTTTGGCCCCCTGCAAAATCTTAGATAGGGCCGCCGAAAAGGCTTTAATAAAATCGACCGGGCCGGAAGCAGCCTTAGGTACGTTCTTCACTTTGTCGCCGTGCGGCCGAATTTTAGAAAAATTAAATCCGGTGCCGCCGTTATTTTTATGGATCACGGCCGCCTCACCCAAAGTTTTAAAAATCGAGTCGATTGAGTCACTAATTGGCAGCACAAAACAAGCCGCCAGCTGGCCGGAGCCGCCGGGATTACCGGCTTCAAACATCGCCTTACCGGAACAGACAAATTTTTTGGCGATCATGGACTTGTAAAAGGCTTCGGCGGCTTCATGAACGGCGCCATTATCCGACCATAACGCTTCCGGTTTCGCCATGTGCTGGCTAACGCGCCACAACATTTCTCCGGGGGTTTCGATCACCTTGCCTTTAGCGTCGGTCATCAAATACCGCTTCCGGGTAATTTCCAAGGCCGTCGCTGACTGTTTTGGCTCGATAATCTTCATAAATTTTAGCTAATCAAGCACCTCGAATAACCGCAGGCTAAACAGGTGGCACAACCCTCTTTAAAGGTTAACTCGCCGCCGCATTCCGGGCACAACTCTTCGTCGCGGTGACCGTTACCGACCCATTTCCGCTTGGTATCGATCATCGGTTGTTGACCGGCTGAGCCGCCGCCGGCGTTTAATACTTGTTTGGTTTTAGATCCGTCGCGGTAAACCGTAATTCCCTTGCAATCAGTCTCGTAAGCCAGCAGGTAAGCGTCGCGGATATCGTCGGGCGTGGCTTCGTGGCTTAAATTAATAGTTTTAGAAACCGCGGCGTCGATATATTTCTGCCAGGCCGCCTGCATCTTAACGTGCCACTCCCAACCGATTTCGTGGCTAACCTTAAACACCTCTTTAATGTCTTTGGGCACGCCGGCCAGTCCATCGATGCCGCCGGTCTCGCTGATCTGCTTCATTAAGGCTTGGTTATAAAATTTGCCCTTTTTAGCGGTGGCCGCGAAAAGTTGATTAACTTCAACCAGCTCGGTATTATCGACATCCAAAATATTTTTGCGGGTGTAGGTCAAAGCAAACAGCGGCTCGATGCCGGAAGAACAGTTGGCGATGATCGAAATCGTCCCGGTCGGCGCGACCGTATTGACCGTACTATTTCTCATTTCTTTATACCCCTGCTTGTCCCATAAACTGCCTTTAAATCCGGGAAACGAGCCGCGGACCTTGGCCAAAGACTGCGACTCTTCCCGGGCAATATTTTGCACAAACTTGGCCACTCTTTCGGCCAAACGCAAGGCTTCACTGGAAGCATAAGGCACTTTCAGTAACACTAATAAATCAGCCCAGCCCATTACCCCCAAACCGATCTTCCTGGTAGTTTTGGTCATCTGATCAATTTCCGGCAACGGATAAGTACAGGCATCAATCACGTTATCCAAAAACCGGACACCCAAACGAATTAACCGCTCCAGTTTTTCCCAATCCACTTCGTGTCGGCCTTTGGCCGAAATTACCACTTTGGCTAGATTAATACTGCCTAAGTTACAGCTTTCGTAAGGAAGAAGCGGCTGCTCACCGCACGGATTGGTCGTTTCAATCTTACCCAGATGGTTGACCGGGCTGCCGGCATTCATTTTGTCTAAAAACACCATCCCCGGATCGGCGGTTTTCCAAGCCTGGAAAGTAATCATGTCCATTACCCGCCGGGCAGACATTCGCTTCACCACCGCCCCGGACTCGGGCGCAATCAAATCATAATCTTTATTGGCTAGAACCGCCTTCATAAATACATCAGTAACCCCGACCGAAATGTTAAAATTTTTAACTTCCTCTTCCACGCCTTTGGCAAAAATAAAGTCCATGATATCCGGATGGTGAACGTTCATCACCGCCATCATCGCTACCCGGCGACTTGAGCCCTCGTTGATCACGTTGGCCATTTGATTAAACAGCTGTAAAAAAGAGATCGGGCCGGAAGTCAAGCCGCCGGTCGAGCGCACGCGCGAACCGCGGGCGCGTAAATTTGATAAAGGAATGCCCACGCCGCCACCGGTACGGGCAATGGTCGCCGTTTGTTCCATCGATTTAAAAATGCCTTCTAAGTTATCTGCCAATGGTAAAACAAAACAGGCAGACAGCTGGTTAAACTTGGTCCCGGCGTGCATCAGTGTCGGCGAGTTGGGTAAAAACTCCAAGTTGGCCATTGCCTGATAAAATTTGTCTTCCCAATCTTTCACCGGCCTGGAATTCGCGCCGTATTGTTTTTCCACCTGGGCAATTGCCTGGGCCACCCGCCGGAACATTTTTTCCGGCGTCTCCACCACCCGGCCGTCTTTATCGCGTTTTAAATAATCACGCTTGGTCAAAACCGTTAAGGCATTATCAGTTAATTTCAATTTTTTCATTTAATCTCCTTGACCAACCGGGCAAAATCGTCAATCTCGTTAAAATCCAGGTAAACGCTGGCAAATCGAACGTAGGCGACTTTATCAATTTTTTTTAAACGCTTCAAAATGGCGTTGCCGATCACCCGGCTGGCCACCTCGCTCACGCTTTTTTTGAGCATTTCCTGTTCCAGCTGATCAACCAATTCACCAATCAGATCACTGGATACCGGCCGTTTTTCGCAAGCCCGGGCCACGCCGCGGCGGACTTTTTCCCGGTCAAACTGCTCCCGGCCGCCGTTTTTCTTAATCACTAATAATTGCGGCCCTTCCACCCGTTCATAGCTGGTAAAGCGTTTGCTGCACTGTCCGCACTCCCGCCGGCGGCGGGTCACTTGGCCATCTTCGCTCTCGCGCGACTCTAAAACTGATGAGTCATCATGTTGACAGAAAGGGCATTTCATAAAACACTGTATTTAGTGGCAAGTTAAACCTTATGGCACTAGCGGTAGTGCCGTCAACTATCAACTTATACTACAAACTGTATCAAGAATTTAAACCACTCTGTTAAACCAAAAAATGGCCTAACCCCTCCCCCGGCTGGCAGTAAAAATCTTTACCGGTTGCAGTGATTTTGTGTTCGTAATTAAGAAAAAAGCGATCACTATGAACCAAGCCACCGCTTCGTTATTATCATCAAAATAAATTTGCCCAACTGGAATTTCTTTTTCATTTAACGGCTCCAGGTTAATTTTCAATTCCGGAATTTCCCGAATTGATTGTTTTCGCGGCAACACGATGTCGTTGTGCAACTGTGACACTGTGGCACTTCGTCGTGACACTATGATATTTTGTACCCGTGTCGCTGCGGTCCTGCCGGCAATTATCCGGTCGCCCCGATCCTCTATCGCTTTCTCTTGTTCAACCACTTCAACCACTGATGTTTCCCCTCTCGCTCTCATCATTTTTGGACTCCGATCGTCGCCTAAAAATGATGTCCCTATGTTAGCTACTTCAAGTACTCTACTTGAAGTCTTATTACTTTTATCATTCTTACCTACGAGGAGTCTCCTCGTAGGTTGTTCGCGCTTGGAAATTTTTACAGTTTCCTGTTTTGGCCTGACTATTTGCTTTTCAGTTTTAAAAACTGTCCTTGAAAGTTCACCAAATATAACCACTTCATTAACTGCCTGCTCCTGTTGTCCTTTAAGGTCCGACCTTGAAACCCCTTGAATTAATGCCGGCTCTAACTCACCTGCAGGGTCCAACCTTGCAGGCTTTTCCAATATAGCCATACTCGGCACAACGGTTTCCATTACAACCAAGTTCTGCCTTGCCGACGTAATTTCGTCCATCTCATTCACAGTTTGCCTCAGCTGTTCAGTAAAATCCGCTGCCTGATTTGCTAATAGCTGCCACCAAAAACTTGAAGACTCAACAGAAACCACCCGATCTGAAACATCCAACCCTCGACTAATATTTAAATTGGGAGCAACTGTTAACTGTGGCCAAATCGGAATTAAAAGCTGTGCTATTTGCGGCTCACTTAACGAAGCCTGCTCCGGGATCATCGATTCAATCATCATCTCCGGTAAATCATTATCAAAATCAATTTTGTCGCCCACTACAATCCAACCAGAAATATCATCATCCAGACTCAAATCTCCCCTGCCATTACTGGCCAAGTTAATAAACTTACTAATTTGATCAATATCATTAAATGGCAATAAATGAGATTGATGTATTAAAACTCCATTAACATTTACTATCTGTTGCAAAGACACGCCTTTGTTTGGATCCGGATCTTTTTTTGATAAATAGGTAATTGCCTGCTCTGGTTTTAAATTCTTGGCACGGTCTTGAACAACTGCTTGAACTTGTTCGTCTTTTTTGGCCTGAGCTATCCATTCCGGAAGGGCTCCTTGAAACCCTAACATTAAAGTAAAACGCCTTAAATGGTCAGCGACCGGCATCGAATCACCCTGCCAATACATTTGATCACCTTTATACTCATAAATTGCTACTTGATCAAACCTAGCCTGTTTCGGTGCAAATCGCTCTTTAATATTAGTGTATAAATTTATCGCTTCGTTTTTAGTGGCAGTAATGCCTTCACCAAAAGATTTATTAAATCCTTTTTCAATTATTCCAAAACTCAATCTAGGGTTGAAAACACATTTTTCTGCCATAAAAAAACCTTCCCCGAAAAAAGGAAGGTAAATCAAGTCTACTTCCTCCTGCTCGGGAGCCTCTGACGTGACGTCGGGAGATTAACTCTAAGACACGGTCCTCTGGCTTTACAGTTGCGGCACAGCTCCGGAATCAAACCGGATTCCCCTTTTTGTCTTAAAGGCAATTATTATTTCAATTAAATAAACACTAACGGTTAAGAATAACATACTGGTAACCGCGTGCAAGCGCAAAAATGGCAGACCCATGGTATACGAACGCATTAATCCGGCTAAAGTGTGCGGGTATAATCCGCCGATTAGCCAAACGCCGAGGTTGGTATAGAAATAAAAAAATAAGGCTCCGGCCAAACCGTAACCCCCGGCTACCAGCGGCCGCCGCCGGACCAAGCCGCCGCCAAAAGCAATTAAAGCAAACGCGCTCCAGGTAAAAATCATAATCAAACTGTTACCCAAAACCAAATCGGAAATTATCAAAGAAACCAGGGCCACCCCGAGACCCCAGCTTCTTCCCAAATAAAGAGCGGCCAGAACGCCCGCGGTCATAATTAACTCCACGTTCGGCCCTAGGTCCCACCACAACCGTTCGGCCACCGCCATAAAAATCAATAATAAACTAAGGCTTAACCGCTTCATATTTCCACTCGACTTTATCGCCGGAGACAAGTTTAAATTTATCCGCTGCCTTATCCCCCGCCCCGCCGTTAACATAATAAATCCAGGCCATGTCTTTACTGTTGGCCGTGCCGCCGATCGACACCACCAGTTTGCCAAAATCATAATCTTTGATTAACAACTCCCAATTATTAGCTTTCGCCGCTTTTTCCAAAACGGCATAAACAGTCGTCGCCTCGGTCACGCTAAAGCTGGCTTCGATGACGGACTTGACCGGCAGCTGGCTGTTGGCCGCCTCCAACTTCATTGTCATCTCTCCCACTAAATTAGTGTAACTGCCGGTTTTTTCTTTAAGAATCGCTAAAACTTCCAAGTGTTTTTTGACGGCCTTGTCCAACTTGTTTTTATCGGCAAAACTATCCCGGAGCTGAACCGCCTGCTCTAAATATTTTTCCCCTTTAGTTAAAGTCGACACTCCCAAGGGCACTTTATTACCGTCGATCAGGGCCCAAGCCGCCCCCAAACGTTTGTCCGCATACAGTAATAGTTTTTCCGCCTTGGCAGTTTTTCCGGTAGTAACTAATAGTCCGGCCCGATCGCGCACCATTTTTAGCCAATAAAGCGGGTGGTCAGGCAGAATCCCCGGATAAGGCAGATAATAATCAACTCCTTGAGCAACTACTTTTCCGCCCAAAACTAAACCTAATAATAAACCCAGAAATATTTTTTTAAACATTCTCCCTCCCTAATTTTTGCAAAACTAAATTTAAAGTCTCCTCGCGGTCATACGAATAAGTATCGATGACCAAATCATAAAGGTCGAACGAGTAAAAATCAATTTCATCCTGACCCACCCATTCACGCCACTCTTTTTGGTACATTCTGGTCCACTTGCCTAAATTTTTTTGTTCCCGCTCAAAAATGTGATCTTTGGCTTTAGCTACCGAAACATTGTCCCGATTAACAATCCTGTCCACCCGAACGGCATCATTACTGCAGCTCATTAGTACTTTTAAAACCCCGTCCACTCTTTGGGCAAGAAATCCGGAAAGCCAAGAATCAATCACCAAATCACTATCTTTGATTAGCCGGTCCCGGATACTATAATCCACTTGTCGATCATAATCATCGGAATAGACCGTGGCCGGATGATGCATTTTATTATTCTTATCAAACAAGCCTTGTTTAATCGCATACGCCCGCATAAAATCGCCGCCGGAAAAATATTCCCAGCCCAGTCTTTTAGCCAAATTAATTCCCAGTGTCGACGACCCGACCCCGGGCAAACCGGCAATAGTCACATTTCTAAATTTTTTGCTCATGTCTGCTAGAATAATACCATGAAAAAACGCAGTTTGTATCTTCTAATCGCGGCCGGTTTAATCTGCCTTTACGGCATAATCACAATTTTTGCCGGACTGCCGTCACCCGGCAAATTGGGTTCCGACCAATTTCCCGTCTCTACTAAAATCATGGATAGAAACGGCCGGCTGCTCTACGAAATTTATACCGACCAAAACCGGACACCGGTTAAATTGAACGATCTGCCCGACTATATTAAACAAGCCACCATCGCCATTGAAGACAAAAATTTCTATAAACACCACGGCTTTGCCTGGGAGGGTATCACCCGGGCAATCTTAAACACGGTTTTCAGGCAAAAACTTCAGGGCGGTTCGACCATCACCCAGCAGTTAGTCAAAACCACTCTTCTGTCTCCGGAACGGACCATCCGCCGCAAAATCCGCGAGGCCTTGCTGGCCTTTGCCATCGAAATCCGCTACCGCAAAGACGAAATCATGGAAATGTATTTAAACCACGTGCCCTACGGCGGCACGGCTTACGGCATCGAACAAGCCGCCCAAACATATTTTGCCAAAAAGGCCCAAGACTTGAGCTTGGCCGAAACCGCCCTGCTGGCTGGCCTGCCGCAGGCACCGACGCGCTACTCACCGTTCGGGACCAATCCCGAAGCGGCCGAAAACCGGCAAAAACAAGTCTTAACCCGCATGCTCGAGGATAAATATATTAATCAGGAACAATACCAGCAAGCTGTGGACGAAGCTTTGACTTTTGCCCCGCAAACCAACAATCTCCAAGCCCCCCATTTTTCTTTATACATTAAAGAACTGCTGGTGGAAAAATACGGCGAGCCTCTGGTTGAAAAAGGGGGATTAAGGATAACTACTTCGCTCGATCTTGATCTGCAAAACTTTGCCCAGAACGCGGTGGCCACCGAAGTGGCCAAATTAAACAAAGCTAATGTCGGTAACGGCGCCGCGTTAATTACCCAGCCCCGGACCGGCGAAATCCTGGCCATGATCGGTTCCAAAGATTACTTTGATTTGGAAATCGACGGCAACGTCAACGTCACCACCCGCCTGCGCCAGCCGGGCTCGTCGATTAAACCGATTAACTACGCCGCCGGTTTAGGCAATGGTGCCAATCCCGCTACCATGTTCCTCGATATCCCTACCTGTTTTCAGGTCTCCGGTCAAAACCGGTATTGCCCGAGAAATTATGACGGCAAATTCCACGGCCCGGTGCAAATGCGTTTTGCCCTGGGAAACTCGTTTAATATTCCCGCGGTTAAAATGCTGGCGGCTAACGGCGTGGAAACCATGATCGCGACCGCTTCAGCCATGGGTATTTCCACCTACACCGATCCATCCCGCTACGGCTTATCCTTAACTCTGGGCGGCGGCGAAGTTTATATGACGGATATGGCTGTCGCCTTCGGAGTTTTTGCCAACGCCGGGCTCAAAATTGAACTGACCCCGATTCTTAAAGTCGAAACCTACCAGGGTAAGGTTCTTGAAACCGTCAACTTCGATGCCGATTTACCGGCCGGAGAAAAAGTCTTAAGCCCGGAGATTGCTTATTTAATTTCCCACATACTTTTAGACAACAACGCCCGCTCGCAAATGTTTGGCACCAGTTCCCAGCTGGTTATCCCCGGCCACGCGGTTTCGGTCAAAACCGGCACCACCGATGACTTGCGGGACAACTGGACGATCGGCTATACCCCGTCATTTCTAGCCGTTACCTGGATCGGCAATAATAATAACCAGCCCATGTCCCCCTGGCTGGTCTCCGGCGTTTCCGGCGCGGCGCCGATTTGGCATAAAATTATGGTTGAAGTCCTAAAAGACCAGCCGGATGAATGGCCAAAAAAACCGGAAACCGTGGTCGGCCTGGAAGTCTGCTCCTTAACCGGTTTCCGCCCCCACCCCGAACACCCCTGTGAAGCCAAACGGTTCGAATATTTTATTAAAGGCCAGGAACCCAAAGAAGAACCCAACTTAAAACAGTTCATCACTATCGACAAAACTACCGGCCTGCCGCCGCCGCCCAAAGCTTCACCTTTGCCGGAAAACTTAGAAAGCCAGGAGCATTTAGTTTTATCCGATCCGGTGCAAAAAGATTATTGCCTAGATTGCCCCCGGCCGCTAAACGAAAAAGGCGAACCCCAGGAACCGGCGTATTTTCTTTTCTTATAGGGTATAATACCCCTCATGAGAAAAAGATATCGAAAACAGCACGTCGTGGTTTATCCGGTGTTTTGGCCGCAAAAGATCCTGGAAATTATCGGCCGCTTTACTTACCGTTTAATTTTTTGGCTCATCGCTTTTGGGGTTAAAACCCTCGTTCAAATAATTAAACTGCTGCCGCGGCCGCGGGTTCACCTCGCTCCGATACTGATCACTATTTACGGATTACTTATTACTGTGATTGGTTCTTTTTATTGGCTGATCTTAAAAGACCTGCCCTTCCCTACCGATTTAGTCGACCACCGGCCGACTCTCTCCACAAAAATCTATGACCGCCACGGCACCCTGCTATTCACTTTCTACAAAGATCAAAACCGCAGCTTAATCTCCCTGGATCAAATTCCCGATCACTTCAAAGCCGCAACTCTGGCCATTGAAGACAGCCAATTTTACCAGCATAACGGCGTGTCTTTAAAAGGGATCTTGCGCTCGGTCAAGCAAATTGTTTTCAGTCAAGATCTTCAGGGCGGCTCGACCATTACCCAGCAGTTAGTTAAAAACGCCTTACTAACCCCGGAGCGGACGATTAAACGCAAATTTAAAGAGCTAATTTTGTCGATGGAAGTCGAGTGGCTGTTTAACAAAGACCAAATTCTGGGAATGTATTTTAACCAAGTCTCGTATGGCGGCACAGCTTACGGCGCCGAACAAGCCAGTCAAACCTATTTCGGCAAATCAATTAAAGAGGTTAACTTAGCCGAAGCCGCTCTACTGGCCGGTCTGCCGGCCTCACCCACCACTTATTCACCTTTCGGTTCAAACCCTTACCTGGCAGTCTACCGGCAACATCAAGTGTTAAACCGCATGGTCGAAGAACAGCTGATCGCCCCGCAGGAAGCCAAGCTGGCCAAACTGGAAAAGATCAAATTGGCGCCGCAATACACCAATATCAAGGCGCCGCATTTCGTCATGTACGTTAAAGACTTATTAGCCCGACAGTATGGCGTCAGCCTCGTCGAACAGGGAGGCTTGGAAGTCACTACCTCTTTGGATTGGCAGCTGCAGCAGCAAGTGCAGAATTTAGTCAGCCAGGAAATTAGCCAGGTGGCCAGACTAAATATTACCAACGGCGCCGCGTTAGTGACTAACCCGAAAACCGGAGAAATCCTGGCCATGGTCGGATCCCGTGATTACTGGGATACCCAGCGTGACGGCCAAGTCAACCTGACCACGGCCCTGCGCCAACCGGGATCAGCCATTAAACCAGTCAACTATGCGGTCGCTTTACAATCAGGGATGACGGCCGCCAGTATTATTCAGGACTCACCGGTGACTTACGATATTCCCGGGTCCAAACCCTATTCGCCGGTTAATTACGACGGCAAGTGGCACGGAGCCGTCACCCTCCGCCAGGCCCTAGCCAACTCTTACAATGTCCCGGCGGTTAAAGTCTTAGCCACTTACGGCGTGGGTAGAATGATCGACCAAGGCAAAATTATGGGCATTACCACCTGGAACCAGCCGGAGCGCTACGGCCTGTCTTTAACTTTGGGCGGGGCGGAGGTCAAAATGACAGATATGGCCGTGGTCTACGGCACTTTGGCTAATCAGGGTTTAAAAGTCAACCTGAAACCGATTTTAAAAGTCACCGATGCCGACGGGAAAACTCTGACCGGTTTTGAGCCGTCTCCTCCCGACCCGGTCTTAAACCCCAACCTGGCCTACCTTTTAACCGATATTTTAAGCGATCCGATTGCCCGCAGTGCCGCTTTCGGCACCCGCTCATACTTAAATATTCCCGGCCACCAAACGGCGGTTAAAACCGGCACCACCAACGATAAACGGGACAACTGGACGGTTGGCTATACCGGTGAGGTCTTAACCGTTGTTTGGGTGGGCAACAACGACAACTCCCCGATGAGCCAAGTAGCTTCGGGCATTACCGGCGCCTCGCCGATTTGGCATAAAATTATGCTGCTGCTGTTAAAAGATCAGCCGGCGCAGAAGTTTAACCCGCCGACCGGCGGGGAAAACCTGATCGCTGTCCCGATCTGCACCATGACGGGCCAGTTAGCCTGTAATGGCTGCCCGGCTAAAACCGAGTATTTTATTCCCGGCACCGAGCCGAAAATCGCCTGCAAACCGGAATTTATCCGGCAGTTACTGGAGCAGAAACAGCAACAGGAAGAACGGGATAAAATTTTAACCGGAGAGTCAACCCAATAACTTCAGACCTTTTACGTTTTTATAGTGCTTAATATTTCTGGTTATTAACGATGCATTTTTCACTAAACAAGTGGCGGCAATCAACGCATCTCCCAGGTAATTAATTTCATTATTTCTGATTAGCGCGCCTGCCCTTTCCCCCTCTTCTTTACCGATTTCAGCGCAATTGAATAAATTAATAAACACTTTAGCTTTCTCTAGTTTTTCGGTATTACACAATTCCCGGTTATTAAACCATTCGGCTACTATCACCGGATTAACCCACAGTTGCCATTGGTCCTTTTTGCTGAAATATTTTTTTAAAATCTTGTCTTTTCTCTTGGAAAAATCTATCAATACATCGGTGTCAACAAGAGTATTTTTCATTAGCGTTTTCTAAGTCTTACTACGTAAGTTTTTTCTCTTTTGTTCCTTCTAATCCGATTAACCAATTCTGTTCCCGTTTCACCGCCTTTGCCTAAAAATCCCTCAAAATCCAGGATGGATTTTGGCTTAATTAGCCAGTCTTTCGGCACCGGCACGATCGCCGCCCTGGGCTGGCCGAATTTTGTCACCAAAAACTGGCCGCCTGTCAAGTAGGCCAGCTCCACCAGCCGGGATAACTGCTCCCGGGTTTCTCTAATAGAATAAATATTATCGTTAAGCATAAATCCAATATATCAATCTGTGTACAAATTGTCAAGTATTAAACAGTGTACACAAATTAATCCCCCAGCCAGTCCCAAACCGCGGCGGAAATTTGAGGTAAGAGGGGCTCAACCTCACCAACATTAACAGCAGTCGTTAAAACGCAAATCACGTAAGGGTTACCGGCTTCAACAATGCCGCAGTCATTGACCACGCCGGCCTCACTGCCGAATTTGTGGACCACCCGGACACTGTCGGGCACGCCGGCGGGCAGCCGGTCTTCATTAACGGTTTTGGTTAAGTTTCTAAACAATTCTTCCCGGCTGGCCGGAGTTAATAACTTGCCTTGGGCCAGTTGTAATAATAATCCCCCTGCTTCAGCCGCAGTGATTTCGTTTTCTTTCAAGTTGATTTTGGTTAAACCCAGTTTATTAACCAGCTGCTGGGTTTTGGCGTAACCGCCGAGTTTTTTAATCAATACTTCCGCGCCCATATTATCACTTTGATTGGCTGCCAATTGGGCCACTTGACGATAGGTATAAATTGTTCCGGCCGGTTGGTACTGCAAACTGCCGGTGCCGTATTTCCACCGGTCGGCTTCGGCCAAAACATACTCTGCTTCCGGATCGAGCTGGCCGCTGTCGACCGCCTGATAATAAACGATCAACACCGGCAATTTGATAACGCTGGCGGCGGTCATCACCAGATTCTCCCCTAACTTTATCTCTTCCTGCCCATTGACTGATTTAACCAAAATCCCAAAATCGCCTGGCTGACCGGCGATCAGATTTTCCAGTGTCGGTGCCTGACGAATGACTGCTCTTTTAGTTTTCTTAATCGTAATGACGCCGCCATCACTCCACTGCGGCCGATCAATTGACAATTGAGGCGCCTTAATTTTTCCCGGTAAATACATAACTAAACCCAAAAATAAAAGCAATAAAAACAGAATGATTGTTTGCTTGCGGCTGCCTTCCTCGCCGATGGTTTTTCGAGGCCGGCGGACTTTTACTTCTGCGCCGCTTACTTCTTTTTCCATGTCAGCAATTCTAACCGATCGATTCCGGTAAAATCCTTCTGATCAAGGGTGGCCAATTTTGCCCGATTTAAAATCACCATAATTATTTTCTCCTTGCGGAAGCCCGAAGTTCAAATTGTTTCCTTTTTTTTCAATACCTTCAAGAAAAGTTTTTTTGTAATTATACCCAAGTTCATACTGTAATATTTTATTACAAAAATCGTTCCTATTATGTTTTTAATTGTTTCAACCATTGATTCATCTCCGGAGCAAATAACAATCCGGCTTTGGGGCCAAAAGCAGTCGTTACCGCCGCGCCGTTTATCAGACCCATTTTTAAGGCGGTCTCCGGCTTTAACCCGTTAATAATTCCTGTCATAAACCCGCTGGCAAAGCCGTCGCCGGCGCCGGTTTCTTCGATTGTTTCCGCTTTAATCGCTTCATATTTTATTTTTTTCTTGCCGATAATCAATTCCGCCCCGTTTCTTCCCTCGGTTACCGCCACGATTTTCGGACCGGAAAATTTCCCCAAGGTTTCGGCTTCCTGGCAGTTTAAAATCAATACCTCTACCGACGGCAAAAAGGCTTGCAGTTTTTTACCGGCTTTAATTTCCTGACTGCCGGGGTTTAAAGCCACTTTGATTTTTTGTTTTTGGGCCCGGCGGATAATTTGGGCCAATAAATTAAAGTTACCCCCTAAAGATGACGCATAAAACCACTTCGGGTCGAGCTTATCCCATTTGACTTTATAGCCGGAAAGAGCATTGCTCGCTCCCCGATATACCAAGGCAGTCCGACCGCCATCAGTCGCCACCAGAATCGTCGAATAACTCGTGGGTGAGTCCACTTGCTGAACATACAAGGGGCTGACGCCTTCACGCTGCAGCTCTTTACGGACAAAGAGGCCCCGGTCGTCCTTACCCACCGCGCACACCGCGGCGGTTTGCAGGCCCAGACGTTCAAACCCGACCGCCGTATTAGTCGCTCCCCCGCCGGTAGTCATGACCATTTTATCGACATTGATTTTGCCGCCGTAAACCTCGCACAGGGCCGGACCGACTTTTTTAAATTCGGTCGAGCCTAAATAAACATCGACAAAGGCCGAACCGAAACAAGCAACGTCAAAATTCATAAACCCTTAATCTTCGTCTGCAAATTTTCCCAGGCAGTCACTACGTCTTCAGCCAGGCTCAAACTGCTGCCGACGGCTAGAACATCGACGCCGGCTTTAACACACCTGATAATCGTTGCCTCATTCACTCCCCCGTCAACGCAAATTTCCCGGTTATAACCTTTTTGCCGTAACGCCTTAACTTTATCCAACCCTTTTTGGTCCAACTTTTGGCCCTCCTTGCCGGCCCGAACCGTCATTACTAATAATTGATCGGCTTCTTTAGCCACTTGCCAATCCAAATCAGTCAAGGGCGTTTCCAAATCAACTGCCAAGCCCCATTTAATCCCCAAGCCTTGGGCGGTTTTTTTGAACTCGGCCTGGCTGCTCATCGATTCAATCTGACCGATGACCAAATCAATCGCTTCCTCCCGGCATTTTTCCAGCCACTCGACCGGTTCGGCAATCATCAGGTGAACGTCGCGCTTCAAAATGGTCGGCTGGGCCACCATAACGTCCACTCCCAGGGTCGGCTGGGCCGAAAAATTACTGTCGGCAATATCCAACTGGACCCGTTCGGCTAAACCCTCGTAGCATTCCAACCGCTCTTCCAAAGTTAAATGGTCAAAAACAAAAATTGTCGGAGCGATTACCGGCATAGGGCAGCCAACTCCATCAATCTAGTGACGTAACCCCACTCGTTATCGTACCAAGCCATAATTTTAACTAAATCTTTATCAACAACCCGGGTCAATTCCAAATCTACCAAAGCGGAATACTCACAACCGATAACGTCTGACGAAACAAATGGTTTGTCCGTCACCCCCAAAACGCCTTTCAAATAAGTTTTTGAGGCGTTAATCAACGCCTGATTTACCTGCTCGGCGGCGGCCGGTTTTTTAACCAAAAAAGTAAAATCGGTCAGCGATCCGGTAACTACGGGCACCCGAATCGCCAAACCGTCAAATTTACCGTTTAACTCGGGTACAACCGCCTTGACGGCATCGGCCGCTCCGGTCGTCGTCGGAATAATATTGGCCGCCGCCCCCCGGGCCCGCCGGAGATCTTTATGAGAATTGTCCAACAGGCGCTGATCAGACGTGTAGGCATGAATGGTGGTCATCGCC
This sequence comes from Candidatus Beckwithbacteria bacterium CG23_combo_of_CG06-09_8_20_14_all_47_9, assembly GCA_002772455.1. Taxonomy (GTDB): domain Bacteria; phylum Patescibacteriota; class Microgenomatia; order UBA1400; family CG1-02-47-37; genus CG1-02-47-37. Next base: position 25,124 of record PCSQ01000046.1, read on the forward strand.
GCTTTAATCACCCCAAACTCTTTCACCATCACTTTGGCCACCGGCGCGACGCAATTGGTCGTACAGGAAGCATTGGAAATCACCGGTTCCTTGCCAATCTTATCCGCATTTAAACCAATCATGTAAATGCCTTCGGCTGTGCCTTTAGGCGGCGCGGATAAAATAACTCTTTTAGCCCCGGCGGTTAAATGATCATCGGCATCTTCAGTTTTTCTGAATTTACCGGTGCATTCTAAAACGACATCCACGCTATATTTTTTCCAAGGCAGATTTTTGGGGTCGGGTTCAACCAGCAGTGGAATGGACAGCCCATCAACGACTAAATTACTGCCGGAAACTGTCACCTTACCCTGATAGCGGCCGTAGGTCGAGTCAAATTCAAATAAGTGCGCCCAGCCGCCCGCGTCCATGTTACCGGAAGTATTGATGGCTACGATTTGTAAATCATTTTTATGTTTGGACAAAGCCACCCGTAAAGCTAACCGGCCGATCCGGCCAAAACCATTAATCGCAATCCTTATCATACGAAGTTCCTTTCTTCTATTTGCTTAAGCTTATTTAACCGCCTTTGATGTTTTTCATCAACCAGTGTTTTAGTTTTAAGCCAAGCAAACACGATTTTCTTAGCCGTTGTCTCGTCGACAAAATCCGCCGGCAGCATAATCACGTTAGCCGCATCATGCTCTTTAGCATGAATTGCCGCTAATTCATGCCAGCATTCAACCGCCCGCACATTTTTAAATTTATTCGCCACCAAGGCCATTCCGCCCGAACCGCAAATAACAATCCCCAGCCCCTCACCCTGACTAACCTTTTGGGCAACTAATGCCGCGTAATCGGGAAAATCATCCTCTGGATCGTAGCGATTGTTGCCCAAATCGACAGTCGCTTTTAACCATACCTTAATTTTTTCTTTTAATTTAAACCCCCGGTGATCGGCGCCTAAAAAAATCTTCATGTCATGAAAGCCTTATCTTTACAGATACGGCAGTGGCTATGGTCAAACTCGCTCATTTCTTTTTCAAACTCAATCAAGGCCGGAATTAATTCTTTTTCCTCGTCTATAATCTTAAAAACTTTTAACTCCACCGGTCTTAATTTCATCGTCGTTTTCAAAGCGGCAATAATTTTATGCCAATGCTCGCCATAAAGAATAAACGGCTTATGGTGGGGGTAATAAAGTTTAGCCATCACCCAGGCGGTTCCCAGCTCGGAAATCGTCCCCGAGCCGCCTTTAAAAATGATAAAACAGTCAGCGTGCTCCAATAATTTAAACATCCTGTCAATGTAATTACTGGTTTTTATTTCTTTGTCCACCCGATTAGCTAAATACCGGCCTTCGAAATTGGGCGCGTCTTTAGGAGTAAAAGTAATCGCCAGGGTTTCGCCGCCCACCGATTCCGCCCCTTGCGTCGCCGCGTCCATAATCCCCGGGCCGCCGCCATTAACAATGGTGTAGCCGCTTTTCGCCAACAGCTGGGCCGCGCCAAACGCTGCCTGATAATTATGGTTGGATTTAGGAAATTCGGCAAAACCGAAAAATGCGATATTTTTAATCCGGCGTCTCACCGTCATCATAGTGAAACCACTATAGCATGATTAAAAATTGCCTTCCAAGATATGTTTGTCCGGGGCGTCGTTGCCGTCTTCCGGCTCCAGGGTTACCACCACGCCGCGAAAACCGGTTTTATCCTCTTCGGCCGAAAAGTAAAGCTTGCCCCGGCCGTCAACCACTCCCAGTCTGCCGGCAGAGAAAAACCCGGCCTCGCCCACTAACCAACCTTCATAAAAGAAACCCTTATCCGGCTCGGTTAAATTATTGGCATCGATTTTATGATAAAACTTAACCCCGTCATATTGGCGCCAGGCAGTCCCTACAGCCTGACTGCCGGCCACATCCTTTAACAATGTCATTTCCACGCCCTCTTTGGCAAAAGCGTCTTCGATTGCCTGTTTTTCCGTTTCGCTCATCGGAGCCACTAATTCAGTCACAATCTGTTGGGTCGGTTCCAAGGTAATTTCCGGGCTTACTCCAACCTCTTTCTGTTTATTTCGGTTCACCAACCAAAACCCGCCGCCGACCAGGATAAAAGCCAAAATAATCGCGGTAACTTTTTTACTAAAGAGCATAAATCCCCCCTTATCCTTATAATTTATCCTATATTCGCCTATTTGGCAAGCGGTAGCTACCAATCAGCAAGCGCTCCGACGTCACGTCGGAGCGCTGCGTCCATTTCTTCAACTTGAAAAAAGAGATTAAGCTTTCTTCAACACCGGCATACCGGTTCTCTGGGTTTCCATTACTTTGTATCCGGCGGGGACGGCATCCAATGAGCCGGCGCGGACATCGCGGGCGAAAAAGTAAATTCTTTGCATCTTGCCGCCGCGAAGATTGACATCCTTAAAGTGCAGGTAATAAGTCACGCCTTTAGCGTTTTTATAAGAAAAAGCCATTTGTATCTCACCTCCTCCGGGCAGAATCGTTGTACAAGATAAGCGTAGATCAGTTCTCTCTCTGTTGTCAAGAGGGGCTAGTCTTTAGGCCAAATCTTCTCGTTTGTCTCGGCGTCATAAATCTCGATCGCGTTGGTCGGACAGCTCTGGGCGCCCAGCAGAATATTCTCCGGCGTGTCCCCGTCTTCTTTGACTACATAGGCAATGTTTTTATCGTCTAATTGATACACCCCCGGGGCAATCCCGACACAGGAAGCGGCGCCGATGCATTTATCTTTCAAGATTTTAACTTTATATTTAGGCATACTTCTCCTTATGAATTCTAGTTGTTAAAACTCCTTTATTCTGCACCATTTGCTCAACTTCGGCAATCATTTCCTGATTGCCGCATAAATAAACTCCCCAATCCTGGTTTAGAACCACATCATTTAACTCTTTAACCACGTGGCCGGAAACCAGCGGCCACATTCCCGGCGGTTTGGAGATCATCAACCGGTAGTGAAAGTTGGCATAATACTTGTTGATCTGCCGCCACTTTTCTTCCCAAAACATTTCCTCGACTTTTCTTAATCCCCACAGTAGCCACATCTCCCGGGTGTCTTTTTTATCTGCCAATAAATCAAATAGCATTGACTTAAACGGGGCAATGCCCGAACCGGTAGCCACGAATAAAAGCTTGGGCTCGGCAGCAACAGTAAATATACCCAAAGGGGCCATAAATTCGACGGCATCGCCCGGCTTTAAGTTTTTCATATAGGTCGAGCCTTTCCCTGCCGGTTCAATGTCAACCAGTAGATCAACGGCATGGTTGGTGACCGGATTCGAAACAATCGAATACGCCCGCCGCACTTGCCCGGCGGATGCCGGGTCCCCGCCGCCTGCCTGCGCAGGCAGGCCGATGGCCACCGAAATATATTGCCCGGCAGTAAATTCCAGTTGGTGCGGCTCAACTAACTCCAAGCGCAACGAGTGATATTTTTTATTTAGTTCAA
>PCSQ01000051.1:0-207 GCA_002772455.1 Candidatus Beckwithbacteria bacterium CG23_combo_of_CG06-09_8_20_14_all_47_9
ACCTGTGATTTACTCGTCGGCACGGTCGTATTCCGGGGAATTAAGGGTGTGGCTACCTGGCCCAAAGTTTCCAAACCTAAAGTTAAAGGTGTCACATCGAGTAAAAGGACATCAGTGACGTCGCCCATCAGCACTCCGGCTTGAATCGCCGCCCCCAGCGCCACGACTTCGTCCGGGTTAACCGATTTATTCGGCTCTTTGCCGAAA
>PCSQ01000051.1:265-8572 GCA_002772455.1 Candidatus Beckwithbacteria bacterium CG23_combo_of_CG06-09_8_20_14_all_47_9
TTTCATCAATGTCTTTAGTGGTTTTTTTAGCGTCTTTCAAACAGGCTTTAACCGGCCCCATCGTCGCTTCAATCAGATCATCGACCAAAGACTCGAGCTTGGCCCGGGTCAGCTTCATGGTCAAATGCAGCGGGCCGTTTTTGCCTTGGGTAATAAACGGCTGGTTGATCTCGGTCTCGGTCGAAGACGACAGTTCAATCTTGGCCTTTTCCGCCGCGTCTTTAATCCGCTGCAGCGCCTGCTTATCCGCCTTCAAATCAATCCCGTTTTCTTTTTTAAATTCGCCGGCAATGTACTCAATGATTTTCTGGTCAAAGTCGTCACCGCCCAAATGGGTATCGCCGTTGGTGGCTTTAACTTCGTAAATATTGTCGCCCAATTCCAACACCGAAATGTCAAACGTGCCGCCGCCCAAATCGTACACGCAAATTGTCTGGGCTTTTTTCTTGTCCATGCCGTAAGCGAGCGCGGCCGCCGTCGGCTCATTTAGAATCCGCTCAACTTTCAGCCCGGCAATTTCGCCGGCTTGTTTGGTCGCCTGCCTTTGGGCATCGTTGAAATAGGCCGGAACGGTAACCACGGCTTTATCGACTTTAGCCCCCAGATAGGCTTCGGCATCGGCCTTGGCTTTGGCCAAGATCATGGCAGAAATTTCCTGCGGGGTGTATTGTTTGCCCTCCACTTCCACTACCGCCATGTTATCTTTACCGGCCGCGATTTTATAAGCCACCATGCCCTGGGTTTTTTTGACTTCGCTATCGCTGGTTTTCCGGCCCATTAACCGCTTGATACTATAAATAGTGTTGCCGGGATTTAACACCATTTGCCGCTTGGCCACGTCGCCGACTAAGTTTTTGGCCGGTTCGACGATGGACGGAATTAAGTTCCGGCCTTCGCTGGTCGGAATCACTTTGCCGGTCCCGCCCTCCATCACCGCCACGACCGAATTAGTGGTCCCTAAATCAATACCGATTATTTTGGACATATTTTATCCTTTCCCCACCTTAACGCGGGCGGGACGCAAAACTTTATCATTTAATAAATAGCCTTTTTGGGTGACGCTGACTACTTGGTCTTTTTTACCGGGAATGATTTCCACACACTCGGCAGTTTTCGGATCAAACGGCTGGTTAATTAAGGACATTTTTTTTACCCCTTCTTCGGCCAAAACCGTCTTCAGCTGCTGCAGGGCCAGGCCTAATCCCTGATCTTTAAGGTGGGTCGAGGCCGCTTCCAGGGCATCGACTACCGGCAGTAACTTGGCTAAAAACTGCTCCAAAACATACTTAACAAACTCCAGCCGTTCCGCCTCAACCCGTTTAGTCAGATTTTGGTAATCGGCCAGGGCCCGTTTTAATTGATCGTCTTGTGGTTGCCGGTTTTTCTTGACCATAAAATTTACCAATTTTGAGAAATTTCATTGACTAAATTACCAAAGTACCGGACTACGGGAATCAGTTGCGGATAATTAAGCCGCGACGGGCCGATCACTCCCAAAGAACCGGACAACTGCGGCCCCCTAAAATCGGTAAACACCAACCCCAGCGACTGAAACCACTTGGAATCGAGGTCGTCGCCGACCAAAATATGAACGGTTTCGTCACCGGTAGCCTTGGTAAAAATCTCGTTTAGTTCGGCAAACTCGTCGATCAAAGACAAAACTTCGCGGGCAACGTCGATATCATAAAATTCCGGATTGTTCAAAATGTGGGCGTAGCCGGCGTGGTAAACATCGCCCTTGGAAGTGCAGATAATCGCCAAGTCATTGGTGGTCTCGGCCAAAACCCGGGTCACTTGGTGCAAAAATTTCTCCACTTCAAACCGCTGGTCCCAAACTTTTTCCTTGACGGCCACTTCTTCGGCGGTCGACAATTCCTGCTCTTTGACCAGTTCCCGGACGTAGTATTTCAGGGCCATCGGCGTCGGGGTCCGGCCGGCCGAAGTATACGGCTGGAGCAGAAAACCCATTTTAGTCAAGGCCACCATTTCGTTTCTGATCGTGGCCGGGGAGATGCCTAAATTGTATTTTTTCTCCAAAATAATACTGCCGACCGGTTCGGCGGTCGAAGTATACTCCTCGATAACCGTCTTTAAAATCTGGGCTTGCCTGTCAGTCAAATTCATAATTAGCACTAAACTATCACGACTGCTAACGGCTGTCAAGGGGGTTTTCTGCTAGAAAACGTCGGCGGCTAAGTTCACTCCTAACTTTTTAAAGTCCCTGTCAAAAGAAAAGATAATCTTTATCTTATTGCGCCTCATGGCCACCGCGCTCGAACAGTCAATAAAAGAAATGTTTTTCGATTTAACTCTTCTGAATAAATCCCGGCTTTCTTTATGTAAATACCGGTCAATAAATATTTCCTTAGCGTACGTGTGAATTTCACTTAAAAAATCGGTTGCCGCTGGTTTACCCAGTTTTTTGGAAATCACTGTCAATGTTTCGCCGATTATATCTGAAGAAGTATAGAATTTTGCCTTTTTTGAATTTAATTTATCTAACAGTGAATTAGCCTCATTATGAGTCGAGTCTTGGCCATCTTTAATGGCTACAAAAACATTAGTATCGATAAATACCTTAAAGGTCGTAGGCATACTTATCGTATTCGGAATCGCCAGGGCCGCTCACCGGATTAACTGCCCATTTTTTTAAAGCCTCATATTGAGACAGTTTCTTTTTTGCTTTCTTTCTAATTTTCTTGCCTTCGACTTTCACCGCTTTATCCAAAAGCTCCCGTGTCATTTGGGAAAAGGATTTACCCGCCAGGGCCGCCAATTCCTCAATGGCATATTCGTGGCTATCCTGCAGTAAAATCTGTTTTCTTACCAACATACACACCTATATTACACAACTACTAGAAAGTTGTCAAGTCTTAACGATCTTGCTATAACCAAAGTATGAATTTAAGACGAAAACGCTCGCTGGCTAAATTAATTTTTGGCGGATTACTACTAATAATTTTGAGTACCGGTTTATTTATCGGTTTGGGGTTTAAGGACAAAGTCGCCAATTTATTTTCCGAAGCCACCGGGACCAAGGCGGAAATCCGGGTGGACGCCGGCAGCAATCTGGGTGTCCTGCCCCAGCCGTGGCGCAATCTGGCCCAGGGCGGTGAAGAACCCGACACCATAACTAAAGTAGCCCAAAAAATCAAACTCCTGCAACCCAACTACATTCGGATTGACCATATTTATGATTTTTATGATGTGCCCAATGGCTGGACCAAACTAGACAGTGAAGTCAATGCGATTTTAGCCGCCGGCGCCAAACCCCTCCTCGCCTTGTCTTATATGCCTAACGGTTTCGGCGCGGATATCACCGCCGCGCCGGACAACTGGAACGACTGGTACGCTTTGGTCAAAGCCACCATTGAACACTACTCCGGCAAAAACAATAAAAACATCAGCAACGTTTATTACGAAGTCTGGAACGAACCGGACCTGTTCGGCGGCTGGAAAGCTTACGGCAACAAAAACTACCTCCGGCTTTACCGGGTCTCCGCCCAAGCGGCTGCGGCAGCCAACAACACTCTGCCTTTTAAACTCGGCGGGCCGGCCACTACCGGCGCTTACCCAAACTGGATCGAGGCCCTGCTTAATTTGGTCGACGCGGAAAATTTGCGTCTCGATTTTATTTCCTGGCATCGCTACTCGTGGGAAGCTGAAGCCTTAAGCGACGACGCCGGCCTAATAAACCGCCTATTACTCAAACATCCCCGCCTGGCCTTAAAAGAAAAACTGGTGACCGAATACGGCCCGGACCCGGAAAATAATCCGGCTTACGACACCGGCCTGGGCGCCAGCCATTTGCTGGCAACCATCCGGGCCAGTTTGGGCAAAATCCATAAAATTTTTAATTTTGAAATTATGGACGGCCCCGGTCCCGACGGCGCCGCTTTCTGGGGCCGTTACGGCTTGTTAACCCATCACGCTTCCGGGCTCCAACCCAAGCCCCGCTATAATTTACTATTATGGTTAAACCAGCTCGAAGGCCAACGTTTGGCCGTTACCGGCGAAGGCAGCTGGGTAAAAGGCATTAGCGTTGCCTCCGGCAACATTCTCCGGCTTTATTTGGTCAACTACGATCCCCGCGGGGCCCATCAGGAAACCGTTCCGATTGTCATTAACAATTTAGCTCCTGGCGGTTATCAGGTAAATTACGAGTGGTTCCAGGGCAAAACTCAAACCAAAGCCGTCCAGATTACCGGCGGCACTTTTGTTGATCAGGTATTCATGCGGCCGAACGAGATTATCCGGCTCACCCTAACTCATTAACGCCAAAAACGCTTCCTGGGGCAAATTAACCCGGCCGATTTGCTTCATTCTTTTTTTGCCTTTTTTCTGTTTAGACAGCAGTTTATTTTTGCGGCCCGGGTCGGCCGCGTGCAGTTTAACCGTCACGTCTTTGCGCCAGGATTTGATGGTCTCCCGGGCCAAAATCTTGCCGCCCATCGCCACCTGGATCGGCAGTTCAAACTGCTGCCGGGGAATCACCGCTTTCAGCTTGGCGGCCAGACGCTTGGCCACCTCGTCAATCCGGGAACGGACCACCAATTGCGCCAGCGGATCGATCGTCCGACGGTTCAATTTAACCTCCAGTTTGACCAAATCCACCGGCCGGTAATCCAAAAAGCGCCAATCCAAACTGGCAAAACCGGAAGATAGGCTTTTTAATTGGCTGAAAAAATCCGACACCAATTCCCGCAAAGGCAAACAATAAACCAGCTGGACCTGGCTGCCGAAATACTGCTGGCTTAATAAACTGCCCCGGCGAGCCTGGGTTAACTGCATCACTCCGCCCAAATAAGCTTGGGGGGTAAAAATCGTCAACTCGATTACCGGTTCTCTAATTTGATTAATTAAAGTCGGGTCGGGCAAGTCGGCGGCGCCGGTCAGATTAATCGTTTTGCCGGAACGCAAATCCACCCGGTATTCCACCGACGGACTGGTGCTGATTAATTCCAGGTCAAACTCCAGTTCCAGCCGCTCCTGGACCACGTCGGCATGCAGCAAACCCTGAAAGCCGATCTTAAACCCGCTGCCTAAAACCGCCGAAGTCACCGGGACAAAATGCAAACTGGAATCATTGAGCGCCAACTTTTCCAGGGCCGCTTTTAAACGCAAAAAGTCAATGTTATTTACCGGGAACAGGTCCATAAACATCATCGGCTTCGGCTCCAGGTACCCCGGCAGTCCGGTGGTTTGGCTGCCGGCCAAAGTTAAGGTGTCGCCGACGCGGCAAAGACTGATGTCTTTCAGTCCGGTTGCAATATAACCCACCTCGCCCCAGTTTAAGTTTTTAGCCGGCACCATTTGAGGAGAAAAATAGCCCAGGTTTTCTGCCATAAATTCCGCTTTACTCCCTAAAAACTGCAGCCGGTCTCCGGCCGCCACACTGCCGTTGACTACCCGTACCGAAGCGATGACTCCCCAGTGCGGATGATAAAACGAGTTAAACACCAGGGTCTGAAGCGGTTGAACCGCACTGCCGCCGGGCGGCGGAATCCGGTCAATCACCGCTTTAATTAATTGAATTAGATTAGCGCCGGTTTTGGCCGAAATGGTTAAAAGCTCCTCGCGTTTAAAACCAAAACTATCAATTAAAGCCTGCTTGGTCGGTTCAATTTCCGCGTTCGGCAAATCAATCTTGTTAATTACCGGCACTAAAGTCAGATTTTGTTCAATCGCTTTGTAGGCATTGGCCAAAGTCTGGGCCTGAATGCCGGCGGTAGCATCGACCAATAAAATCGCTCCTTCGCAGGCGGCCAATGACCGGGAGACTTCGTAAGCAAAATCTACATGCCCCGGAGTATCGATCAGATTAAGGATATAAGGAATAGTATTTAGAGAATAGTGCAGGCGCACCGGGGCTAGTTTAATTGTTATTCCCCGTTCCTGCTCTATTGGGTTAGAATCTAAATAACGCTTTGGGTTCTTCACGGTTCCCGTCAGTTCCAAAAATCGGTCGGTCAAAGTCGTCTTGCCGTGGTCGATATGGGAAACCACGCAAAAGTTACGGAGCCGTGATGGGTTCATAATAGAAACGCCTTAATTTCTTAAACAAAGACGTAAAATGATTCACTTCCCTGATTTTAAATAAATACGACAAACCGACGTAAACCAACAGGCCGATTAACCCGGTCACCACGCTCAAACCGACTAATCCGAGAGTTTTAGTAGTGTTAAAAATATACCGGTCAAACCAGCGGAACGGCAGGTACAGGGCTAAACCGGTTAAAAGCGTCGCCGCGGTCATTTTCACTACCGGCAGCCAAAAAGTTTCCCAGCCAAAACCGTTAAGCTTCCGGCTTAAGGCCCAAAACAGCAGGCCTAAATGCAGAAAACTGGCCAAAGAAATTGCCAGGGCTAAGCCCAATACCCCTAAATCAGCCCGGTAAACCAGGTTAAAACTCAAGGCCACATTCGCCAGCACCGCCAGGGTACCCAGAATAAACGGGGTCCGGGTATTGCCCAAAGCGTAAAACCCGCGCACTAAAATCTGGACGGCCGATTGGGCAAAAACAGAAATAGCAAACAGGGCCACCGCCCGGCCGGTCAACAGCGTCGCTTCCCAGGGAAACGTCCGGGCGCCGAAAGCCAGCCGGACTGCCGGCAGGCGCAACACCAATAATATCATGCCCGCAGGCAGAGATAAATATAAAACCTGGTTCAGGGAATCGATCAGCAGCTGTTTGAATTTTAACAGCGAGTCATCCCGTTGGGCATCCTGGGACAGCGTCGGCAGCGCCGCCTGGCCGATGGTGGCGCCGAACAAACCCACCGGCAGACTGTTTAAATGCTGGGCAAAATAAAAAATCGCCAAACTTCCGGCCGGCAAACCGGTGGCAATAAACACCGCTACCGTCAATTCAATTTGCGACACCGCCAATGCCACCGTCCGCGGCAGCATCAGCCGGCCGATCCGCCGAACCCCCGGATGGCGCCAGTCAAACGACCAAACAAACCGGAAACCGGTCGCTTTAAGCAAGGGCAGCTGGACGATTAAATGAAGAAACGCTCCCAAAATCACGCCGGCCACCGGACCGAAAATCCCCATCGTCGAAGACAACAGCCAAATCCCCAGAATAATTCCCAGATTATAAACGATCGGCGACAGCGCCGGCACGATAAAATGCTGCTGCGACTGGAGGATGCCGGTAAAAAAATTAGAGACTAAAAAACTCAATTGAGCCAGCAGCAGCCAACGGGTAATTTGGATCATCAATTCCAGTTCGGCCGGGGAAAAACCGGGAGCGATCAACCGGCTTAAAGGCGCCGCTAACCAGAAAATTATCCCGGCTAAAATCAAAAATCCGGCTATTCCCAGACTGATTACCGTCGAGGCCACGTGCCAAGCTTCTTCTTTGTCTTTGAGTAAATAACGGGTGAATACCGGAATAAACGCAGCCGAAAGCGCCCCGACGACCAACAGTTGAAACACTATGTCCGGCAGCCGGAAAGCGGCAAAATAAACGTCCAGCTGTCCCGCAGACGCGGGATCAAAAAAATACGATGCCAAAAACCGGTCTCGCAGCAGCCCCAACAGCCGGGAGATTAAAACCGCCGTCATCAATACGGCGGCGGCGGAAAGAACGCTGTTTTGTTTTCTAAACAGGTGGTTGACCATCAAGGCTCCAGTATAGCATAATACAGTTGATGCCCATTCTTAAATCAGCTATCAAAAAACTCAAGGTTGACCGCCGCCGGGAGAAAGAAAATGCCGCCATCCGGCAAAACTATAAGGAAGCGCTGAAAGCGGCTAGGGCGAAAAAGTCCGCCGCCGCCGTCACCAAAGCCTTTAGCGTCTTGGACCGCGCCGCCAAAAAGAAAATCATCCACAAAAACAGGGCCTCCCGGTTGAAATCGCGACTGGTCCGGATCTATACTTAACCCAGAATGTCTGTCCGATCGGTTGAACTTAATCTCTTTCCCAAAGAACCTTGGGAAAGAGGCGCAATTGGCCAACTATTAACCTGGGTGTTATCGGTCGGCCGTTATGTGGTGGTCTTTACCGAGGCAATTGTCATCAGCGCCTTTTTGTACCGCTTTGGTTTGGACCGGAGCTTAACCGACTTGCGCGCTTCGGTCAAAAACAAACAGGCCCAAGTCACCTCTTTTGGCGATTTGGAAAGTTCTTTCCGGCTGATCCAAGCCAAATTGGACCTGGTCAAATCGGTCACCGATCAACCCCGGGTGGCCACGGCGTTAACGATTTTAGGCAAAATGATGCCGACCGACGCTGTCCTGACTAACGTCACTATCAATCAGAAACAAGTCGTTATCGAAGGGGTGGTAGCCTCGCAAACC
>PCSQ01000027.1:0-8525 GCA_002772455.1 Candidatus Beckwithbacteria bacterium CG23_combo_of_CG06-09_8_20_14_all_47_9
CCGTAATATTTTTTGATTCTTTTCTGGACCGTCCGGGAAATGGCAATATACTCGTCCGGTCTTTGGGCATAGACTAAATCATCAGCCTGCAGCCGTTTCTGCCACGGGCCAAGCCATCGGCCCAAGCCGGGTTCGGTTAAATACTCTTTTTGGTGCGACCATAAATACCGGGTTGGCGTTAAACAATAACAAATGTGCCGAGTCCGTGGTGAAGTAATCACCGCTTTCGCCTCGGCACTAGTCACCGAAATCACTAAATCAAAGCCGGAAAAGTTAAACGACTCGAACGCCAGCGGCATCAACCAAGGATATAACTCATGATGGGTTTTGGCCCCGGGCAATGAATTTAACCAGGAAGCCCGGACATCCCAAGTTTTAGCCCATGAAGCCGATTGAGACTGATAAACCGCCGTATACAGCGGCGCCTCCGGCCACAGCCGATGCAGATTAATTAAAACCTGTTCGGCCCCGCCGAACTTATTGACGCGGTCGTAGACTAAAGCAACTTTCATAAACAGCCAGGGTTTTTTTGGCGGTCTGCTCCCAAGTATATTGACGGCAAAATGATTGAGCTTGATTGATTTTTTTAAGGCGGGTGGCTACCGGCAACCTTAAGCACTGTTTCATTTTCTCGGCCAATTCCTCCGGCCGGTCCGGGTCAAAATACTCGGCTTGGTTACCGTAGGTTTCCGGCAGGGCCGCCCGGCGGCTCGATAAGACTAAAGTCCGCGCGGCCATCGCCTCCAGCCCCGGCAAACCGAAACCCTCAAAGCGCGAGGCAGTGACAAAAGCCGCGGCATGATGATAAAACCGGCCCAAATCAGCGTCGGTAGAAAAATCCTGCAATTTAACCAGGGACCGGGCAGGACTGCCTGTCAGCTGACGCTGTAAATACTGGTAGAACCAATCACGGCCGGTGACAATCACTAATTTAACCTCCGGTTCGCCGGCAGTCAGCAATTTCATCGCTTCCAGCAAACAGGCCACATTTTTGTGCGGATAAACATTACCCACGTAAATAAAATAAGGCTGGTCCAGCGGCGGCTTGGTCCGGGAATAATCTTTAAAAAATTCTTGGCTGGCCGCCTCCGGAGTAATCACAATCTTATCGGCCTTAACGGCATAATGGCTCAAAATATCATCTTTTACCCAGCGGCTGGGTACGAAAATTTTCTGCGAAACCAGCACTGCCTTTTTGACCACCAAATGATATCCCAATCGCTTTAACCAGTAAGTGCCGGGCCAATGAGTCGTCGTTCCCAAGCCTTTAGAATGATGTTTAATCAAATCATGAATCGTTACCACAAACGGACCGGGAAAATTTAAGGGAACATTAAAATGCAGAAAGTGGGTCAGGTCAGGTTTAAACGACCGGATCAAGCCGGTTAAATACCGCTGTTCCGCCCAAGAATAAGGCTTAATTTTAGTTATTTTTGGGGTCAACCGCACCAGGTCTAATTTAGGCTTAAGCGCTTGCATCGCCGTCACCAATTCCTGGGTATAGCGGCCTAAGCCGGTATGCGACGGCCCCCAAAAACGGCAATCTAGGAGAACTTTATTTTGAGAATTTTCCATAATTTAAAAGTGTCAATGCCTAAAAATACCAGCCATTTAACCGGTAAAAAATACTGCCGGCGGTAGTGTTTATTATAAAACAGCTTCATCGCCGCAAAAAAAGCCCGGATGGTTTTCAAACGGATTTCCCGGTCCGGCTTATTGATGCCCGATGCCCCTTTCAAATGAGTAATTTTGGTGATTGGAGTATAAATTATTTTCCAGCCGGCGGCTTTAATCCGAAACGCTAAATCAATATCCTCGCCGTACATAAAAAATTTCTCGTCGAGCAAACCCACCTGTCTTAAAGCTTCCCGCCGGAGCATAAAGAAAGCGCCGACCGGCGTATCAATTTCATGAGTCGTGTTTAAATCTTGCCAGCCCTGATGATATTGGCCGAAAACTTGACTCCTGGGAAACAGTTTTTCCAGACCGCAGTAATAAGTCAAACTCGCCCAAGGCGTCGGGAAACCCCGGTGCGAGGCCGGGTCAATCCGGCCGTTTTTTAGCTCCACCCGGCAGGTAGACAAACCGACCCGGGGATTCTGATCCATGTACGCCACCATCTTCACCAAAGTCTCCGGTTCAACCAAAGTATCGGAATTTAACAACAGCTGGTAATGGCCTTTGGCCTGCCTTAACCCCAGGTTATTGCCGCCGGCAAAACCCAGGTTGCCAGGGGCTTCGATAATTTTGACTGACGGAAATTTCGACCGGACTATTTGGGCAATTCCGTCGGCGCTCGCATTATCCACCAAAATCACTTCCTGTTTGCCCGGCATACGCCGGGCCTTAAAAACCGACTCTAGCGTCTGTAAAGTCAAGTCTTTAGTTTTGTAGTTAACGATGATAATCGATAAATCCATTAGGCGCCTCCCAGCTGTTGATAGACTAAATTAAGGCGGTTGGAAATATTGCCCCAGTTGTATTGGCGGTAAACAATTTTCTTGGCTTTAGCCGCCAAACGCCGGGACAACTGCCGATTTTCCAGGACTCTGATGGCTTGACCGGCCAAAGCTTCGGCCGACTCGGCCACCAAAACGCTGTCTTTAGCGTCAATCCCTTCAATCCCCAGCTTCGTCGTCACCACCGGCAGGCCGCTGGCCATCGCTTCCAAAACTTTATATTTAGTCCCCCGGCCGTTTCTAATCGGCGCCAGCAAAACACTGGCCCTGGCAAAGGCCGTCCGGATATCGGCCACGTTGCCTTCAATTTTGATTCCGGCTTGGACCAGCTGCAAAATTTCTTTGGTCGGGTTGCGGCCGACAATCAATAACCGGGCCCGGGGGAACCGAACAATAATTTTCGGCCAGATGGCTTTAGCTAAAAACTGGGCCGCGTCGCGGTTGGGCAGCCACTTGAAATTACCGATAAACAAAACTATTTTGCCGGCCCGCGGCTTAACCCGGGAAAAATAATCGCTGTCGACACCGTTGGCCACCACGTCAACCTTCTTATCCTTGACCGATTGATTCATCATTTGCCGGTCAGAATCAGACATGGCCGCCAAACGGCTGGCCCGCCGCCAAAAATATTTTTCCCAAAGATTAATCTTCAAAACGTCAAAATACAGCAGCGGTTTTACCGGCCAAAATTTAAAATCACGGACAAACTGCTGATAGACCAAGTACTCTATCGTCTGCTCCACCAGTAAAGTCGGAATTTTCGTCTGGGGCAAATTCGGCATGATATAAAAAGTTTCAGCGTGGATTAAATCGTAGTTACCCGAAGCCAACTCTTCGGTGATCGCCCGGCGGAAAGACCGGGATAGATAAATGCTGACTAAAAACGGGTAGGGAGTAAACAAGGCCAATAATAGATTGCGCGGATCCCAAGGCTGACGCCGCCGAAAAACCCTGACTTCACGGCAAAACGGCCTTAGATTCTTTAGGTACTCAATCTCTTTATCGGACCGGATAAAGCTGAATAAAGTGATTTGGTGTTTTTTTGACAGGTTCTTTAATAAATTGTAGCTTCTGATCTGCCCGCCGGAATACAGCGGATACGGCAGGTACGGCGTCAGCATCAGAATCTTCATAAGTTACAGCCGCGCAAATCAACAATCGTATATTTATCTGTTTTAACCAGCGAGGAGCATCTGGCTTCTAAGTAATTGCTGACGCTGTCAAAATTAACCGAAACATAGTGAGTCGCTCCGGCTTGGACCTTAGCCTCAATATTAACCCCGTCGGGCCAACCGTGACGATTGGTTTGGTACAAAAATGCCGGGTCGGAGTTGTAAGCGGCAATTACCAAGGCATCTTTGGGAGTAAGCGCGTCAACCGCCTTACCGGCCTCAACAATTTCCGGCCGGTTGATGTTAAAATAGCCGCGGACTTCGTACCAGCCGAAAGCTAAAGATAAAAACACCAAACTTAAAGCTACTCCCCAATTTATTAATTTAATCAGAAGATTCTTTGACGAATCCACAATCTGCCAAAAACCAAAGGCCACCAAAATTGACCCGACCGGCATCAGCGGCAACTGATAATAATCATGGGTCACGTTACCCATGGCGAAAATGATCATGTAGGCAACAATTGACAACAGCCAGATAAAAATCCCCAGCCGTTTTTTATCCTGGTAGCTGCTGATCATCCCCAAAATCAGCAGGACAAAACCGCCGGTGGCAAAGATTAGCCGGTTCAGCCGCTCATATATCAGCCAGCGAAACCAAGCGCCGGTAAAGCGGATATCGGTACCGTTTAAAAGCCAGTTTGAGGCAAAACTGGCTTCCGGATGATTAGCCAGGTGAATCCGCCACAAAATTAATGGCGCCAAAGCCACGGCTCCCCATCGCCCCATTAACTTCGGCTGCCAGCGGCCGTAATATAAAAATACCGGCAGCACAAAAATCGCATATGGCTTCACTAAAAGGCTTAAGCCAAATACCCCTGCGCTCCATAAATTCCACGGTTTAAGCAGGAACAGATAAAGGGCGATTAACCCCAGGCTGACAAAAATCGGGTCGGGCATAATCACCCGGCCGTAATAAATATTGTAAGGATTCAGGGCATAAAATAAACCGGCGGCCAGAGCAATTTTTTGGCCGAATAGTTTTGAGGCAATCAAATATAAAACCGCCGCGCCAAGACTCGCAAAAACCACGCTGACTAACCGGGCATAGGTTTCATTAATCCCCCAGATTTTGTAAACCCCGGCGACGACAGCGTTATAAAACGGAAACTCGTTAATAAAATAACGGTTCGGATTAGGCAAACCCTTGTCATTGAGGGCCAAAAAACTGTCTGATTGAGGATATAAAGGGTTAAAGCCGTCTTTGACAAAGTTGCGGGCGACGGCAGCAGTGTCTGCCTGCCGCCACGAATGCCAATCAGCCACCGGATTGCTGATTTTATACAACCGGGGGATAAAGGTAACCGCGAAAATTAACCCCGCCAAGAGCCATTTAGTCTTTAACATACATTCCCGCCATGGCTAATCCCAAAAATGACCAATAAGCGTAAGCCACTTTCGACGCCTCAAACACGTCAATATACAGCGCATTGACTAACAACCCAAAAGTGACTGCCAGAGCGGCACAAGCCAGGGCATAGTCAAACGGCCGTTTTGCCGCCAGATATTTTTGCCACATTAACCTAACCGCCAGATAAAAAATTGCCAGGAAAGAAATAAAACCCAACAGGCCGGTCTCGCCCAACAGCCGCAAATAATCGTTGTCCGTCGATTCGGCAATGGTAAATTCCCACACGTGTTCTTTCACTAACGTCGAGTAGCCGGTACCTAGCCAGGGATTAGCTTTTAGAGCTTTAAGGGCATTGGGCCAAAGAGTATCCAGGCGGATACCGAAGGACAAACCGTACTTTAAGGCGTTGGCCGAATAGTTAACGTTAACGGTCTCTCCGGAAGTGGTCGCCAAATAGGCCCGCAAGCGGTCATAGGTATCATCATAAACGTCAGCCGGTTTGACTCCCGAACTTGACTCCGGTTTGCCAGCTTGCCCGGCGGATGCCGGGCCCGGCTGGGGCGGCACGTCTGTCTGCGTCGCCACCAGCGCCAATTGCTGTTCCAAAGTTAAATCCAAAGCCATCGGCAAACCGTCCCTGGGCGGCTGGGTAAACGGCCGCATCACTAAATCTTTAACACCCTGCAACTTAAAGATATGGCCGAAGCGTTCGGACAAATCACCGAAAGACATCATCACGATCGTACTGACCGCCACCACCGCCAAACCCCGGGGCAAAACCCACAACTTTGACCGCTTTTTTAAGAGAATAGCAAACGCCGCCAAAATTCCGGCCATATAGGCAATCCAGGAAATCCTCGAAGCCGATAAAATTAACAGCCAATACTCCACCCCGGCCAAAGATAAAGCCGCCAACCGCCACCACCGGGACGGATGAAGCAATCCCAAAATAATCAAGGGGATAATGGTCATCATTACCCAGGCGGCCAAGTCAAAGTGGCCGCCGAAAGTCGACAGCACCCGGGCATGCTCGGTCAAATACAAAGCAATCCCTTTGGCAAACTCCCGGTTCATGGTCGAATAAGCCGGCCAGTAAAGGTATTTTTGGCCGAAACCGTAAATCGCCACGCTCAAAACCGTCACCCCTAAAAGCAGCAGTAAACCGGACAGTTGCCGCTTGGTCCGGACCGCGAAAAAGAAAAGAAAAAATAGCGAAAAATACTCGATCCGCCGGACCCAATGCAGGAAAACCTTAGCCACCTGGATCCATTCCGGATAGACGGTTTTAGTAATAAAAATCG
The DNA here is from genome assembly GCA_002772455.1 of Candidatus Beckwithbacteria bacterium CG23_combo_of_CG06-09_8_20_14_all_47_9. GTDB lineage: Bacteria > Patescibacteriota > Microgenomatia > UBA1400 > CG1-02-47-37 > CG1-02-47-37. The sequence goes on from PCSQ01000027.1 coordinate 6,283, forward strand.
CCGATAGTGTCGACAATAAACCAACAACAAGATAGACCAGAATCGGTTTTAACAGCGGCGCCCGGGAAATCCTGATTTTTTTAAATATAACCTGGGTCCAAAAAATCAGGTTGACTGCCAAAATAATAATATCTTCCAAACGCACCCGGACGTTATATCCGGGCAAAATATCAAACAGCGGCCATTTGGGGTACAGCGGTAAAAACACGAGTAAAAACCCGGCCGCAATAGTCAACCAATAGTAATTAAGCCAATTTAAAAGCTTCGTCATAAATCTTGTTTCTGAATATTATTTTTCTTAAAAATGCCCCTGTTTTTAATAATAACCGAAGCCAAGAATATTGCCAATGTGAATAATGTTTTTGATAAATATATTTTAAGCCTTTGTACTCACCCAAAATCGCTCCACGGCTTGATCCCGAGGCTTGGCCTAAATGAGTCAGGGCCGGCCGGGAAAAATAATCTACCCGGTATCCCAATTGGTTGGCCCGCAGACAAAACTCCACGTCCTCGCCGTACATAAAAATTTTATCGTCCAAACCCTTCAATTTCCGGTAAACATCCCGGCTGATTAACATGGCCGTGCCTGCTAGCCAACCAGGATGGCGGTTTTTTTTAAAATAACTAATGCAGTTAACGTGATAGGCCGGAAAAAACCAAGAGATTAGCGGCAGATCATCAATAAACAGCATCCAGGCTTTTACCCGCCACAAATCAGGCAGATAACCGCCCTGGGGCTGGACCGAACCGTCGGAATTTAACAGTCGGCAGGAAGCGATCGAAGAATTTTGTTTCACAGCCATTTTCATAAGAGTATCAATCGTGTTTGATTTTAATATAGTATCGCTATTTAACAGCCAAATATATTTACCAGAGCTTCTTCTAAAACCGAAATTGTTGCCGCCGGCAAAACCTAAATTCCCGCCCGAATCATAAAATTTTACCCAGGGAAATCTTTTTTTCAAATAATCGATCGAACCGTCAGCCGAACCGTTATCCACCACCACCACTTCTTTATTTAATTTATCTTTAGATTTAGAAATCGACGCCAAACAATCAGCGGTCACCTGCTTGGTTTTGTAGTTAATGATGATGATCGATAAATCCATCACTGAAATAGTCTGGCCCGGCCCAAACGGTAATTTAATTTTTTTGCCCGGCGGTGACCGATCGGTTCTGCCGGTACGCCGGCCACAATGGTTGAATCCGGCACGTCTTTAGTTACCACCGCTCCGGCCGCCACGACCGCTCCCCGGCCGATTCTGACTCCGGGCAAAATTATCGCCCGCGGGCCGATGAACACATAATCCTCAATTATCACCGGCGCGGTGACCGGGTCAAAATTTTCGGAATGAATATCATGCTCGCCGTTAAAAATCATCACCTCGCTGGCAATATCGACATGGTCACCAATGGTTAATTTGTCCCGGCCGTCTAAAGTAGCGTGGTCGCCGACGATCGTCCCTTGACCAATCACCACGTTTTTCGGCTGGTAAAACCGGGCGCCGATATGAATCGTTGACTTGTGCCCTAATTTAATTCCGTTTAACTTAAATAAAATTTGTCGAAAAACGTGCGACGGCGCATAGCCTAAAACCCATAAACAGGCAATTTGGAAATCCAACCAGTAGTTATAAAAGCGGTTAAGAATTTTTTTGGCAAATTCAATTGGGCTCATCACCTCTATTTTACCAGCTTTTAGCAAAGATGGTTAATCTTTACCTAATGAGTGCGGCCGTATCGCTCAAATATAGATTTTAAAATAATTTTGGCTGTTTTTTCCCAGGTAAACTGGGCAACCTGCTGGCGGGCGGAAACGACTAAGCTTTGTTTTTGCGCTGAAGTTAAATTCAATAGCTTGTTCAGCCCGACACGGATGGCGGCAGAATCAAACGGCGGCTCAATGTAGAGGCCGGCATCGCCAACGATTTCGGTTAAAGACGAGTTGCGGCTGACTAAAACCGGCACCCCCAGGCTCATTGCCTGGACCACGGGAATCCCAAAGCCTTCGTATAAACTGGGCAAAACCAAACCCTGACTGCCTTTTATTAGGCCAGCTAGCCGATCTTGAGGCACATAACCCAAATATTTAACCTGCGGCGCTGACTTAATTTTATACTTCCAACCCAATTTCCCGGCAATAACCAGCCTGCAGGGTCCGTCCTTGCAGGCCTCTATCAGCGCCTCGATATTTTTCCGCGGCTGGAGAGTGCCGATGTACAAAAGATACTTACCGGAAACCG
>PCSQ01000027.1:8569-9203 GCA_002772455.1 Candidatus Beckwithbacteria bacterium CG23_combo_of_CG06-09_8_20_14_all_47_9
GCAAAACCATAACTATTAATAATATCTTGCTTCGTCGCCTGGGAGATCGCAAAAATCTGGCTGGCTTGTTTAACCGAATATCTGGTCCAGGCGGTCAATTTATACAAATCTCTTTTGCGAAAAGTTTCCGGAAATTTCAAAAAAGCTAAATCCATAATACAAATTATGATCGGTATTGGCGAAAATCTAGGCGCATAATGGCCCAAGGTTAAAAACACCACCGGCCTAGGCCGGTGGATCAATAAATCTAAGGGCAAACGCCACTGGGTCCAGAAAAATCCGGGATTGATAACCCGGTACTGCCAATTGGCTTTCGGCCGGGGCAAATCAGCTAGCGGCGCACCGGCAAGATAAATTGTAAATTGATGCTGATTTCCCTGCCGGTAAAGCCGGGTTAAAACTTCGAAAGCATAGACATTACTGCCGACGCGGTGGCTAACATTAGCTTCATTGGCGTCAATGCCGATCCGCATAGACCTTTTCATAAATTTTTAGAGTCTCACTGGCCGTTTTGGCCCAGGAAAACTGCTTGGCTTGAATCAAACCCAACCGGCTCAAGCTGGCCGATTTCTCTATAGCAGTGGCTATCCCTTGGCTAATACTGGTGACAGACAGCGGGTCAACATAAACCGCC
>PCSQ01000027.1:9229-11209 GCA_002772455.1 Candidatus Beckwithbacteria bacterium CG23_combo_of_CG06-09_8_20_14_all_47_9
GGAAACATTGCTGGTGACTACCGGGCAACCGCAGCTTAAGGCCTCAACTACCGGCAAACCAAACCCTTCGTAAAGTGACGGATAAACAAAAACCCTTGCCTGCGAATACAGCGTCGCCAATTCCTCATCCGGAACAAAGCCCAGTAATTTAACCCCGGGAATCGGCCGATCTGGTTCTCCCCAGCCGAATTTCCCCGCAATCAGCAATTCGAGATTTGGTAACTTAAGCTGTTGATAGGCCTGGATTAAGCGGCGAATATTTTTTCTGGGCTCGATGGTGCCAACGCTTAGAATAAACGGCCGGCGTTTAACAGAAATCGGTTTAAACTGGCTTCCGGCCGCTTCATATATCACCTGAATTTTAGCTTCAGGTAAACCTTGATCAATTAAGTCCCGCTTCGTGGCCTGGGAGACCGAAATTATCGCCGCCGCTCTTTTTTTTGCCCGGTTAAGATGGCACTTATGGGCCGCAATATAATACGGTAAATGTTCCCGGGGAAATTTTAAAAAGGTTAAATCGTGAATTGTAGTCACGAGCGGACAATTGAGATTAGGTATGGTCCAGTTAGAAGCATGAAAAATATCGATATTTCCCATGAATCGATTCATGGGAAAGTTAAAGCGATTAAAAATCAAGTCGGCTATTTTCGGGGAAAACGGGGTTAAAATAAGTTTTACTCTTCTGGGTAATTTGGCCACAAACAATCTAATAATTGCCCTTTGCCGGATACTGCCGGCAAATAAAACATACTGGTTTTGAGTATCCACTTTGAGCAAATTTTCGACCAGCTCGGCGGTATAACGGGAAACCCCGGTTTGATAAACTATCTGGGAAATATCGATGCCAATTTTCATTATTTTCTCTTGACTTTCATTTACAAATTTAGTATATTTATATTAACTCGCCCGGGATGCATGCATCCCGGGGATTTTTTTTACAAAATTCCGGGATAGTTTAATTATCTTAATCTTTTGTTTTTTATCAAAAAAAAAGTTAATGCGGTTAAAACAAAATACATAAGTTGGAAATAAATAAGAAAACCTATAAGGAATTCCGTTTTGTAAAGAGATTATCGAAATGTCTTTATGAAGCCTTTTAGCTACCAACAACGCATGCATAAAATCAGCGTCACCGGAAATTAAAAATATTTTAGAAAACTCTCCCCTGTGGGATTTATCAACAATATCCACCGCTAATTTAACATCGACTTCTTTTTCCTTGCCGCTCGTTTTTGATCGATAACCGTTAAAAAAAGTTAAGTTTGTCAGTGATTTAACATTTTTATAAAATAGGGCTTCGTTTTTTAAATATTGCTTGACTTTTTGATTTAAGTTTTTTGGTTTAGGTGAATACGAAGCATAGAAATATATTTTATGAAACTTTACTTTTAATGCTATCTCCGCTTGGCCAATAAATTTAGAAAAATTTAAATAATTATTTGGCCCGAAAAGATTATATTGTCCTGCGTATAAATTACTGCCATCAATAAATAAATAGGTTTTTATATTCATCTCGTATATTGTATCAGAGTTAAATCGCCCCGGAAGTGCCGGACGGATGTTTCTTTAAACCCGGCGTCAGCCGCTTGCCGGCGGAATTTTAACTCCGGATCAAAAATCGGCTCGGCATAAGGAATGTACCAAAAATTTTCTTCCGGCAAGCTATCGACGGGCTGAACCTGATAATACCTTAAGGCCGCGTCGACCGCCGGAATAATCACTACCGGCTGATCGGTTAACGACCGCGCCAATCCCCGCCAATCTTCCCGATGGAATTTATGGTTAAACAAATAAATCCCCGTAGTAATCAAGTTAAACACCAATATACCTACGAGGAGACTCCTCGTAGGCTTGACAACTAACAACAGGTAAAACGCCGGCAAAATAAATAACAAGCGAAAATAGGCTAAAACCGGGACAAATAAAGAAACAGCCGCGATTAAAACCGCCGGGATAATTAACCAAACGGCCAGTAATTTT
>PCSQ01000040.1:0-204 GCA_002772455.1 Candidatus Beckwithbacteria bacterium CG23_combo_of_CG06-09_8_20_14_all_47_9
CAAAGCCATCTCTTTTTCACAAACCGTATCCATTGGCGAAGCGATGATCGGTATTTTACCTTCAAGGTCTGTTCTTGAAGGCGTTACTTCGGAAAAATTAGGCAATAACAGCACGTCATCGTAAGTTAAATAAAGTTTAGTCATTGATAAAACTGGATTTTTTGGCAATTAAATTGGCCTTAATTAATTCCGCCTGGCTTAAAA
>PCSQ01000040.1:227-1914 GCA_002772455.1 Candidatus Beckwithbacteria bacterium CG23_combo_of_CG06-09_8_20_14_all_47_9
AATTCCTCCCGCAAATTCACCTGCTGCATTTCCGAACCGTCAGTATTGATCGTAAATTTAACTCCATGCTCAATCAAACGGCGGAAAATCTGCTTAAACCCGGCATAATCTTTGACCACCTTGGTATTGATATTAGACGTCGGGCAAATTTCCAAAACCGTCTTGCTTTGGGCCAAATAGCGCATTAATTTAACGTCACGGACGCTGGCAATGCCGTGGCCGATCCGATCCGGCTGAAGCTCCCGCACCACCTCCCACATTTCTTTAACATCCGGCGTTTCCCCGGTATGAATCGTTACCCCCAACCCGGCGGCTTTAGCCTCTTTCACCAAATCTTTAATCATGCCGGCTTTGATTAATCCATCGTACGAACCGGCCAAATCGATCCCGACCACGCCGCGATTTTTATACTTGATCGCTTTTTCGACAATAATCTTATTAGCGGCTACCGGTAAACGGCGGTCCATGCATAAAATCACCCCTGCCCGGACGGGGTACTTAAGCATCGCCCGCTCCATGCCCTGAAGAGAAAACACAATCGTGTGGTCTAGGTCCCGCTCCCCCCGGCGGTTCCGGTAAATTGGGTTATAGCGCAATTCCAAAGTAGTAATGTTATTTTTGCGGAAAGCCCCGGAGACCGCCGTCTCTATGGCGGTAAACATGGCTTCGGGAGACGACTGGATCAATTCTGTCAGTTCAAATTTTTTCAAATAGTCATTTAAATTTTCTTTATGCTGTAAAGTGATCATTTTTTCAAACTGCCAGTAGTCTTTAGTCGGCAGTTTAATCCCCTGGTTGTGGGCCATTTCCCAGAGCATCGTCGGCGACACGGACGCGCCTACGTGGGTGTGCAGTTCAGTTAATTCTAATTTAGTTAACCAGTCCATAATTGGATTTGTCCCATTTTAGTAATCGCCTTTACCCGGACGCAGGAAAAAACTTTAACGCCTAATGATTTTACCAGCTCCAGCCCGCCCTGAAAAACTTTATCGAATAAAACCGCAAAGCCAACAACTTTAACCCCGCGATCCTGCAAACCTTTGACAATTTTGTAGCCGGTTTCTCCCCGGGCACAAACGTCGTCTAAAACCAGCACCCGGTCGCCTTTTTTAACAAACGATAAATTGATCCCGGAAAACACGTCAACCCCGGCTGAAGACGTGGTAAATGACCGGACTTCCTGGCGGTAAACATCTTTCCAGGAAGCGGGAATATTCTGATCTTTACGGGAACTGTGCAGGCGAATATCGCCGCCCAACTCCAACGCCACCGCGGTTGCCAGATAATTACCTGAATGGGGAATGCCGTGGAGGATTTCGACTTGATCTTTTTTAAACTCTTTGGCGATTGCTTTGCCGGCCGCTTGTAAGACCGCCGGCTTCATCCGCAAATTAAAACCGGGAACGGAAATATACCCCTTATCCGCATTTAACACCCTGGCTTCTTCTAAAAACTCTTTGGCCAAAAAATCAACTGCCATGAATGATTATATCACTATACCGCTGGTTCTGCTGGTACCGTTGGTGCTGGTTCTGTTGACGCTGTTTCATCTGAAACATATACTTCTGGTGGGGCTTGCCAATCATGAAGTTCAATATCTGCATCCTGAGGGACATTCGAGACAAATTCTCCCATTCCTTCCTTTCTGCCCAATAAAAAAGGGCCTTTTTCAAGCCCTAATTTACTT
>PCSQ01000040.1:1999-2145 GCA_002772455.1 Candidatus Beckwithbacteria bacterium CG23_combo_of_CG06-09_8_20_14_all_47_9
TCACATCAGCAATGTCTTTTTTGGTAGCGAGACCGTTAATTTTGGCATCCAAACCGTTAATTTTGGCATCCAGATAATCTTTGGTAATAATATTTGTTTTCTTCTTTTGCGGCATAGTTTGATTAAACCTCGTGTAAAATCAACTG
>PCSQ01000013.1 GCA_002772455.1 Candidatus Beckwithbacteria bacterium CG23_combo_of_CG06-09_8_20_14_all_47_9
TGATTAATTGTTCAGGCAGTCCTTTCATATCGATTTGAACAAAAGGGTTAACTCGTTTCCCCTCAGATGTTTGGCAGTACTTATAATCGTCTGGCCATTCTTGGTTTTTTTTAATCAAGCTCTGGAAAACTTGATTGTATTCCTGAAATATTTGTGCCAATGCCTCTACTATTACGGGCGGGTATTGGACAGAATAGTCACGAAAGGCTAAATGAGTTTCTTGCTCTCCAGGTTCATTAATTTCTGGGATATCATTTCTGACGATAATTTCACCTAGGTCTTTTGCTTCGATTTCTGGCGGTCCAGGAGTATAAAGGCGGGCATGATATTCTTTATCGGGATCATTTGGAAAAACAATTAATTCATGAAATGGTACTCTGCCTTGGATAATGTCGTTAAATTTAATTCCACCAACTTTTAGCCTAAATTTATCTAGGTCAGGTTGCAACATTTCAACTTGAGTCGAAGCGCCCATATTAAGAAAGGCTAATTGTGCGGCCTCATTACTGACAATGCGATTAACAGATTCAAATATTGCACTATAAGTGCCTCCTAATAAGTCATGTTGGTCGATTAAGCCTTGTTGATATAAGAAAGCCGCATCAAAAAGATTATCGATTTCATCTTTCATGCTTTTTGCCGCTAAATATATGCAGACCTTCCTAGCTAAATCATTCTGGGACAAGTTTTGGTTGGCAAGCTCAGCAAATAAATGTTCAGGTAGTTGGTTTAAAGAGTGAGCAAAGGTTTTTTCGAAAGTAGCTTTTTGTAATTCTTCTAGTCTCAGCCCATTTGCTCTGACAGCATCAGTAGTGGCGATAAATTGTCCACCTAATCCAAATTCCTCTAATCTTGATAGCTGAGATTGTCTTAATCGATTAACGGTAGTGTTGAAATCTTCTTTAGGATTTGCCCCAGTCAATTTGTATAATAAGTGCGACAAAATTTTTCGTTGTGTTGCGGATTTATCACTCTGCGAGGGAATGTCTTTAGTTGCCGCATCAATGGCACTTTTAATAGTTGAGCCTTTTTGATCTGGTGACCAGTCATCATATTTGGCAGATAGTTTAGCTTTACCGAAATTAGAAGAGTAAAAAGTAATTTTTCCTGATTGACTTTCGCCAACAACTAAAAATTGGCCAACCTTGATTGGCGCAGAAATATTTTCTGTTGGATGATATCGAGCGGCAATATCTTCGTCGACTTGGATTAAATATATTATTTGATCGCCGTAATCAATTAAGGCTAAGGCATTGTTACTTGATATCATTTGTTGTGCAAATGCATCCATAACAGGCTTTTGATCTGCATTAGCTCCTTGATTATTTTCGGTGGCCTCAATAGTTTCGTGAACTCTAAATTTATAATTACTTTCTGAAGTATCTAAAGAGTTATTATCAGAGTTGATAATTTTTGGGTTAGTTAAATTTCCATTGTCAGCTGTGATTACTAATAAAAATGATTGGTTTAGCAAAGGCTGCAAATTAGGAAATCTAAACCGAAACCAGGAAGAACTGACTAATTCTTTGCCAAATGAGGTGATTGTTGCAACCTCATTTGGTTTTAAGGCCAGCCATCCAGATGTTCCAGCCTCATTAGATAGTAAAACCACAGATTGGCCATCGGCAAAAGTATGGGCCGATTCGTTAGTAAGATTTAATGTTTCTCTCTCAATTGCCATAAAAAAACCTCCTGATGAAAGGAGGTTGGTTAATAAATATTTTTGGTTAATTTATCCCGCCAAACCTCCCCGGTTAAAGAGGTTAATAAGGACAATAATCAAAAGGGCCTGTTTTTGCATTAAGGGGAATAATATCGTAAAATCATAGGTATGTCAACATTGAGGAAAAGCCCTTATTGGTTATGGGACTATGACCTGACGGAAAAAGACGTGAGGCGGATTTTGCGCGGCAAAAACGAGGTCGAGCGGC
>PCSQ01000149.1 GCA_002772455.1 Candidatus Beckwithbacteria bacterium CG23_combo_of_CG06-09_8_20_14_all_47_9
CGGCTTATCATAGCCGGAAATGTCGTGGTAGAGTTTTCGGATCAATGCGACTTTATCTAAAACGGTTTTGATTGTTGCATCAAATTTTCCCGCCCCGTATTCCTCATGAGACCAAATAATTTTTGGTTTAATCCCTAGGCCGTTAAATATTTTTTCAAACTCCATGGCGTAGCAGGCTGCCAAAGATTTAAAGCCCGGTTCAGGTGAAGGGATTTTGTATAGCGGCCAGCCCATGTACTGTTTAAATTTTTCCGGTAGATAATGGGGGAAAGCGTCCATTGGGTCCATGTCATTAAAAACATAGGTGTAAACGGATTTGACGCCTTTGGTTAAAAGTGTCTGGTGAATTAGGTCATGAACGACCACGCCGCGCAAAGCGCCGACGTGAATTTTGCCCGACGGCGTTTTCATATCGTCGACGTGATAAGGTTTATATTTGCCGGATTTAATAATGGTTTCAGCAAATTCATCGGCCCAGAACATATGATTTAAGTATAACAGAGCCGGAGTTTAGTGGACTTTGACAATGTGGTACTTGACCCGGCCGGCCGGGGCGTCGATTTCCACTTGTTCACCCATTTTCTTGCCGAGTAAAGCCCGGCCTAAAGGGGAAGTGTGGGAAATTTTTTGCTCCAAAGGATTAGCCTCCCATTCGCCGACCAGCTCAAAGGTTTGGCTTTTACCGTTAGTTTTCAAAACTACTTTCGAACCCAGTTTGACAATATGGTTGGCGTTTTTGCCGCTTTTTATAATTTGAGCTTTGGCGATTAATTCTTCCAGCTCTTCCATCCGGCCTTCCGCAAACGCCAGATCTTGAGTGGCGGCGGCGTACTCGCTGTTTTTCGAGAGATCCCCGTGGGCCCGGGCGGTGGCCACCCGGTCAATCAGTTCCGGCCGTTTAACGTCCACCAAAACTTTGAGCTCTTCCTTGAGCTCTTTTAAGCCTTCGCTGGTAACATAAAAATCCTGGGTCATAGTTTGGGAATAAATCGTAAAGCCTCACCGCAAATTCCCATTATACTGCTGGTCAACACAAATGCAATATGTATGTTATAATTCCTTTAGTCTCTGGTTTGCCTCCTTATGAAAAAGGCGAACTAAAGGGGGTGAATTTAGTTAAAATGGATTTTAAGCTTTATGTTGGTAACCTGCCTTACACGGCCGCTACCGACGATTTAAAACAATTGTTTGCTCAAGCCGGCAATGTAGTCGACGCGGTCGTTATTGTCGATCGGCAAACAAATCGGTCTAAGGGTTTTGGTTTTGTGACCATGTCTTCGCAGGAAGAAATGAACAAAGCCGTTGAAATGTTCAACGAAAAAGACTTTCAAGGTAGAAACTTAAGAGTTAACCCCGCCCGACCTCAAGAAAGGCGGCCGTAAGTGCCCCGTTTATCAATTCCCAACGCGATTGCTTTAGGAGTTGTAGTAATGGCAATTGGCTGGTTGGTTTTACGCCAACCGGCCAATTTGCCGATCGGAAAACCGGATTCCAGCCCAATACTTACTGTTCAACTGCCGGTACCGGACCAGACAAGTGTTGCGGCCCTTCAGGCGACAATGGCCGGTTTATTACAGCGACTGGAAGTATTGGAAGCAGGACAGAGCACAGAACCGTTGCCGGCATCAAGTCCCCAGATTAGCCCAGAGCCGTTAGTGGCGAAACCAGTTTTTCAAACCCAGGTTTTGTATTTAGGCTCGGGCAATACCATTGAGCGCATCTGGACGGAAACCGCCGCCCAGCTCTGGCTCAATAGTGCCAATTACCCGAGCGGTGTCCAAGCGGTTTTTGAAGCCGGTTTATCGATTATTGGCGGCGAGGCTTGGGCGCGGTTAAAAAATAAAACCACCGGGGCGGTCATTTTCATTTCCGAAGTTTCCCATAACAATAATACGGTGGTCTGGAAAACTGCGCCGGCTTTTAAATTGCATCCGGGCAACAATCTTTACGTGGTAGAAATTAAATCCAGCAGCGGGGAAACTGCCAATTTGGCCGGGAGTCGGATACAATTGAGCCAATGACGGCGGCGGTAGTTTTAACCCTTTTGGCCCGGTTAGGCCAATACTTAACTTTATGGATAACGTAAACTAAAGGGGTTGCTAAAAACTTATGCTGCAAAAAAAGATTTGGGCCATCGCTACGGTCGCCAACGATACCGGTGCTTAAGCTGTGGCTATGTCTTCAAACGCCAAAAACATCACCTGCCTGTTTCTTTCCGGGATTTTAGAGCCTTTCGGCAGTATGCAATCAAGACAGTTGACAAGGAAACCCTGTGGTGGTCGTGGCTTTTTCCGAGAATATGGCGGCGGTCCGCAAAATTCGCCGATCAGGGCCACCCGCCGGTTAAGAGCGGTATCCTTGGGGTTGATCGAAATTAACTCACCGGCGGATAAAGACTGTGATGATGTGGCGGCTGGCATTTTCGAGGCTTAAAACCAAACGGCAAAAGTCAAGTTTTTACCAAAATAGGTTCTAACGTCGTGGAGATTAGGCCTTCAGGGTTGCCAAAATCCGGTCGAGCTTGGCGTTGATTTCATCCAGTTGCGATGGGCGGGAATTATCCCGGTCATCCCGGCCGCCGCCCCGTTTATCCCGGAAACAATTATTGCAAAAAACCGGTTTCGAGCCGGTCGGCTGAAAAGGGACTTCACAACTTTGGCCGCAATTACTGCAAACTGCCTGATGCATAGTGACTGGGCCTGAATCTCTACGGCCAAGACTTTTACCGCCAAAACTGCGTCCGCCGCCGCGCCGGTCATCCCGATTAAAGTTTCTCATTAAATTATTATACTCTATTTATTTTGTCTTAAACAGGTTATACTTATTATAGGATTATTTTCATGAAAAATTTGAAGCGTCTTGATGTGTTGGTGGTGTATTCGGCCTATTCGGCCGGCAGCGCCGCGTCTAAAACCAAGAGTTACAAGACTCCGTTTGCCGGTTTAGGCGTGAAGAATGATTTAGACCATGCTTACGCTTATTTTTTAACCGTTTGCCGAAAGCGCCAATTGAAGGCGGCGTTAACCACCTCGGCGGATATTATCGGTCCGGGCCAATGCCGCAGTTATTGGTTGTTTAAACACTCGACTTGGGCCAAAGTTAACCGGTTGGCCGAGGCCTCGGTTATTTTCGACAAGTTCTCGCCTTGTAACCGGCGGCAGAAACACCAGCGGGAGTTGATGTTTTCCTCGCCGGAAATCCGGCCGTTTAATCAGCCGGATCTATACCAATTGTTTTTCGACAAACATTCAACTTATGAGTTGTTGGCGGATATGGCCATTCCGACCGTGGTTACTTCCGAAGATTCGATCGGGGATTTGGGCGGGCTGTTAAAACAGCATCAATATCCGGCGGATTTCGGCGCCGGCTATGTGCTCAAAGACCGGTTCGGTTCGGCCGGAAATCATGTTTATCAGATTAAAAGCGGCGGGGAGCCGGAAATCGCCTCGATCTTAAAATTAAACCCGTTTAAACGCTTTATTCTTCAGCCCCGGCTTCAGTTTGATCATGAAATCCGGCTGATTTTTATGGGCGATAAAATTGTCCAGACTTATATCCGCACCGCTCCGGCCGGCGGTTTCTGCTGCAACGATCATCAGGGCGGGAGTTTGCAGTATATTAATGAGTCCCAGGTACCTCTAAAGGTTTTGCAGATGGCGCAGGCTTTGACCGCCCGCCTGCCGGCAGAAAATTCCTTATATGCCCTTGATTTTGTGGTCAGCCATAACGGCAATGTTTATCTTTTGGAAGGCAATACCGGGCCGGGCTTAAATTGGGATCCGGCCAACAAAATCGACGAGGTTAAATCCCACGAGCTGATCGAAATCATTGTCGCCGAGCTGGCCAAACGATGCGTTAAGGTGTAGCTTTTAATTAGTGCCAAAAAAGACCAAGCGTTTTTCTAAACTTAAAACTGCCGGTTTAATCGCGGCCGCGGCCGGAGCAGTCGGCTTATTGGGCGTGTCGTTCGGCGGCCGTAAGCCGATTAATGTCCCGGCCTACCGGGCCGAAAAAGTAATTGACGGCGATACGTTTGACACGGAAGAACACCAGGCAGTTCGTTTAGCCGCTGTTGATGCTTCGGAATTGGATGAGTGTGGCGGTAAAGAAGCAAAAGAAGAATTAGAAAGACTGATTCTCAACCAGGACATTTATCTAAAAGTAATTTGGCATGATTCGAGCCGTCAGACGGCATTTGTTTATACTAAAAATGGTTCAGTGGATGAGGCGATGTTGGCTTCGGGCTGGGGAGAATTACACGGTCAATCATATCAGCCGGCCGTGGATAAACAGAAGTTAGCTTTAGCGAGTCAAAAAGCCCAGAAAGAGAAGATGGGGCTTTTTAGTGAGCAATGCACTCAAAGTGTAAATCCTAAAAACCCAAACTGTGCGATAAAAGGGAATTCCAGTGATAGAAACGGCACCAAAATTTATTTTTTCCCCGGATGTCAGCTTTACAACAAAACTTATGTCCAACCGCATCATAACGACCAGTGGTTTTGCACCGAAGCGGCGGCCAAAAAAGCCGGTTTCACCAAAGCCGAACGTTGCCCCGAGCGTTACGAACCTACAAGGTTGAACCTTGAAGGTTATCAAACTAAATAGACTTCGGTTTTTTCTTTGACCGCTTGTTTAATTTTGACGCCGATTTCGTCGCCTTTTTTGGCCGCACTGATTGGTTTATGCTCGATTTCCATTGAATCAATTGTTTGGGTAAACTCGTTATCGCCGTGTTTAAACTTCACTTCCGTGCCGGCTTTTAAGGGAGCGGTTAATTTAACGATTGCCACCAGGATTTTGTCAAAAAAATGCACCACCTCACCGATTTTTTTGTCTGCTTTCTTGTCTGCCATTTTGCCTCACCCCTTTACCTGTTCATTATACATCGTTTCTAATAGTAATTTTTACTCAGAAGGTTCAAAAAAAACATTCACATGGACAGATCCAATTGCCTGATTTTTGCTCAAAGCATGGTTGGTGGCAACGTCCACAGCAGTTTGAAGAGGTGGACTAGGAACATCAGTCAGCCAAAGAGGGTTTTCTTCCGTGCCGCAGCCAGAACTAGAACACCAAGTATCTGCAAACAAAACCTGATTGTCAGAGGATGTCTCAACGCCATGCCAAGTTATATACACGTTCTCTTTCATATTTATAGATTGATATATCAACCCATTTGTGGCCTCATCCGGATTTGAACCGGAGTTTACAGGATGAGAACCTGTTGTCCTGGACCAGGCTAGACGATGAGGCCATTGATTAGCTTTTCAATTGTGGCGCGTTTGTGCCAGGACTTGATTTGACTCTCTCTTTTCCTGGCTTCAGACAATGTATTATATGCCTCTTTGTAAACTAATTTCCAAGGTTTGTATGATTTGGTTGATCTGACTTTACCACTATTGTGTCTTTTTATTCGATCATTAAGGTTATTGGTGCAACCAATATAGTATTGGTTATTGATTAATGAATAAAGAATATATGTAAAGTACATTTTGGCTAGTCCCGATCTCGATCCGACTATCATCGTATTATATAATGATTTTAATGAAAACTAATCTGCCAACAGATAATCGGATTACTATTTACGAATCGTCTGACGGGAAAGCGCGGGTGGAAGTCCGTTTTTATGGCGAAAATGTTTGGCTGTCACAAAAACTAATGGCCGAACTGTTTGGCACCACTGCCGCGAATGTGAATATGCACCTCAAAAATATTTATAAAGAAAGAGAAATTGATAAAACTTCAACTATTAAGGAATTCTTAATAGTTCAAAAAGAAGGCGGCAGAAAAATTTCCAGAAAGGTTGATTTTTACAGTTTGGAAGCGATTATCAGTGTCGGTTATAGGGTTAATACCACTAGGGGAACTGAATTTCGAGCCTGGGCCATAGATAAACTGAAAAACTACATTCTTAAAGGTTGGGCAATAGATAAAGATCGATTTATAAAAGGAACAAAATTTGACACCCGGTATTTTGACGAACTCTTAGAAGAAATTCGTGAGATTCGTGCTAGCGAACGAATGTCCTATCAAAAAATTACTGATATTTTCACCACGGCAATTGATTATTCTCCGGAAACAGCGGCAGCGGACCAATTTTTTGCTGCGGTTCAAAACAAACTGCACTTTGCTATTACCGGAAATACGGCGGCAGAGATTATTGCCCAAAGAGCTGATAAAAATAAATCTAATATGGGATTAACTTCTTGGAGGAAATCCCCTAGGGGAAAAATTCTCCAATCAGACGTGAGTATTGCCAAAAATTATTTAAGGAAAAATGAATTAAAACAATTAAATCAGATAGTGTCGATGTATTTGGATTACGCCGAACTTCAGGCAAGCCGGGGTCGGTCGATGACTATGCACGACTGGAGAGATAAGCTGGAAGCTTTTATTAAATTTAATGAGCGGGAAATTCTACGGGATAAAGGCAAAATTAGCCATGAAGCGGCCCAGTCACTGGCAGAAAAAGAGTATGAAATTTTTCGGATTAAACAGGATAAGAATTATGTTTCCGACTTTGATAAAATTGTTAAACAGTTGAAAATAAAAAAGAGAAAATAAAAATGCCAGAGTCGGGAAAAATCATCAAGTTTATCCAGGAGACTTTTACCCAGCAGGGTTTTTCTAAGGCAATCGTGTCCGTTTCCGGGGGGATTGATTCGGCTACCAGTTTATTGCTGGCAGTGAAAGCGCTGGGTAAAGACAACGTTTATTCCTTGCAGTTGCCCTACAAAAAACACCAATCAATGGCTTTATCGGATTTAGCCATCGAGCCGGCGGGTATCCCTAAAAATCAGCGCCTGGTGATCAATATCGGCCGGGCGGCGGACAAGTTGGCGATTAAGTTAAACGCCAAAAAAGATAAAGTACGGCTGGGCAATATTCTGGCCCGGGTGCGGATGATCTGTTTATTTGATCTGGCAAAAAAACTGGGCGTGTTAGTCGTCGGGACGGAAAACAAATCGGAAAAAATGCTGGGATATTTTACCCGCTTCGGCGACGAGGCTTCGGATTTAGAACCGATCGTTCACCTGTATAAAACCGAGGTAATTAAATTGGCCAAAGAGCTGGGTGTGCCGGCAGCGATAATCAAAGCCGCGCCCACGGCCGGTTTGTGGCCGGGTCAAACCGATGAGGCAGAATTGGGAATGACTTACGCCGAGATTGATGCCCGGTTAAGACAGGGGAAAATCAAGCCGACGTTTAAACTCAACACGCCGTATCATTTATGATTCAAGTCACTAAAGCATCCGGCCAACTGGAAGCATTGTCATTAGATAAGATCCGGTCATCACTGACCCGCGCCGGGGCCAATGAGGAAATAATTGATAAGATTTTATTGAAGCTTAAACCTAAACTTTATGACAAAATTTCTACCAGGGAAATTTATCAGGAAGTTTTTTCTTCGTTTCCCCGTTATAGTTTGAAGCCGGCCTTAATGCAGCTGGGGCCGTCCGGTTATCCGTTTGAAAAATTTATCGGTCAGTTATTTACGGCCAGGGGTTATCAAACCCAGACCCGGCAAATAATTCAAGGCAAGTGTGTCAGCCATGAAGTGGACGTCGTGGCCGAGAAACCCGGTCAAAGGCTGGTCATCGAATGCAAGTTTCATAATAGGCCGGGAACGAAGACCGAGATTAAAGACGCGCTTTATACCCAGGCCAGATTTGAAGATATTGCGGCCGCGGCTCCGGGAAAGTATGCGCAAATTTGGCTGGTGACCAATACTCAACTGACTAGTCAGGCAATTGCTTACGGCCGGTGTAAAAATATGGGCTTGTTAGCCTGGCGCTATCCGGCGGGAGAGAGCATCGAAAAATTGATTGACCGGTTTAATCTTTATTATTTCTTAAAATTAGGTTATAGTGAAAAGTGAAAGGGGGTGAGTTTTATTATGGATGATTCAACAATGAACCCAACCACTCCGACACCGGTAGTTCCGACTGAACCGGTAGTTCCGACTGAACCGGTAGTACCGACACCCACACCGACCCCGGTGTCCACACCGACCGATACGACTAATGTTGATGATATTAAGTTGCCTGGTGAAGAAACACCGGCATCAACGCCGACGGTTTAAGTTAATGACTATAATTTCCCCGCACCGTTCTCGGTGCGGGGTTTTCTTGATACTTATTGACAAAAAAACCAGCCGGTAGCAAAATTAAACTAAATATTTTATGAGTTGGTTCTGGCCGGCCAATATCAATCAGATATTGTATTATCGACAA
>PCSQ01000099.1:0-224 GCA_002772455.1 Candidatus Beckwithbacteria bacterium CG23_combo_of_CG06-09_8_20_14_all_47_9
GAGCTTCGGTAAACCTGTAATTTTGTACGATGCCATTTCTTCGGGTGCGCAGAATTATATGTCGCTCGCTTCCGAATTTTTAGGAAGAAACTCAAACGAAAATAAATCCATTGAAATAAAATGATATGAAAACTGGTTTAGGACGCGGGTTAGATGCCCTTATGAAGCCGATAGCAAATAACAGGCATGGGAATTTTACCGCCAAGTATGATGAACTAGAAAAA
>PCSQ01000099.1:277-449 GCA_002772455.1 Candidatus Beckwithbacteria bacterium CG23_combo_of_CG06-09_8_20_14_all_47_9
GGCTCAAGATGCTAGTGTTCTTTATAAGGGTGATTCTGATAATTGGTACAAAGCTCAAAATGTTTACACCGTTGGTTATGAGTTTGAAGATCGCAAAAAAATCATTGATAAATACATGGAAAATTTTTTGCTGGTCTTTGGATATTATCCAAAGTTTTCAACTGCTTGGATT
>PCSQ01000099.1:471-682 GCA_002772455.1 Candidatus Beckwithbacteria bacterium CG23_combo_of_CG06-09_8_20_14_all_47_9
ACATGAACGAAAAATATGGCATCTATGTTCATCAAATTACTAGAGAACAATGGGGAACTGACAGCTATACGATGTCTGGTGGCCCAGTTCACTATCCTTATTTTGCTAGTAAAAATTGGTTATTTGTAAATGGAGGTAATCCAAGTAATGGTCAGGCTGAAGTTGGGTACGATCAAAACCCAGAACAAAATCAAACACAATCACAAAATCA
>PCSQ01000099.1:886-1865 GCA_002772455.1 Candidatus Beckwithbacteria bacterium CG23_combo_of_CG06-09_8_20_14_all_47_9
TCAAAACAAACAGTTTGATTCTAAGATGTTAAGAATTTTAATGGGCGATATGATGAAACAGTATGATCAGGAAAAAATCATAAATTGTTTAGATGAGATTAAAACTCTGGGTTTTAACTATGCAACTATGTCTGGAATTTCCTGGGGCATGGATGATTTGGTAATACCAGGGGATAAACCAGAGATTATTGGGGGGGCTGAGAAAGAGGTTGAGGTAATAGAGGAACATTTTAAGAAAGGATTGTTTTCTGAATCAGAGAGGGTGGCTAAAATTATTGAGGTTTGGCAAAGAGCCAAGACTGAAATTGAGCGCCGGGTGCCGGCAACCCTTAAAAAAGCTGGTTCAGTTTTCCAGATTATTGATTCTGGCTCCAGAGGCTCTTGGAGTCAGCCAGTTCAGATGAGTGGAATGAAGGGCTTGGTTATTAACCCGGCCGGGCAAATTATTGAATTGCCAGTAAAAAGTTCTTATAAAGAAGGATTTGGTGTTTTGGAATATTTCATTTCAACCCATGGAGCCAGAAAGGGAACTGCTGATACTGCCTTAAGAACTTCTACCGCTGGATATTTAACCAGAAGACTGATTGACGTTTCCCATGAAGTGATTGTTATGGAAAAGGATTGTAAAGTTAAAGAAGGTATTACGGTTTTCAGAAAAGAAGCTGACAATCTTGGTCAGGATTTCGTGTTTAAGATTGTGGGCAGATACGTTGTTGAAGATGTTAAGCCAACCAAGGGCAAAACAATTGTTAAAAAAGGAGAATTGATTGATTGGGAAAAGAGTGAAGAGATTGTTAAGGCTGGAATAGAATCGGTAAGGGTTCATTCTCCAATTACCTGTGAGGCAGCCAGAGGCATTTGCCAAAAATGTTATGGTTGGGATCTGGGAAGGAATAAAGTCGTTGAACTGGGGCAGGCAGTTGGTATTGTTGCTGCTCAGGCCATTGGTGAGCCAGGGACTCAGTTAACAATGAGAACC
>PCSQ01000116.1:0-339 GCA_002772455.1 Candidatus Beckwithbacteria bacterium CG23_combo_of_CG06-09_8_20_14_all_47_9
GGCGATTGCCACCGGCGCGACCGTGGCTTACTTTTCCGATACCGAAACCAGCAACAGCAATACTTTTGCTGCGGGGACGCTGGATTTAAAAGTAGACAATCAGGATGATCCGAATATTGTTCGCGTTACTTTAAACAATATGAAACCGGGTCAAACTGCCAGTTACCAATGGAATTGGAAAAACAACGGCACAATTGATGGTAAACCCTGGATACAATTAACTAATGTGGTTGATAATGATAACGGGTTACTGGAGCCGGAGCAAGTCGATGGCGATACTACTGATGGCATTGGCGGCGGAGAATTAAGCCAGTATTTACTGATGAAACTTAATGCCCC
>PCSQ01000116.1:383-607 GCA_002772455.1 Candidatus Beckwithbacteria bacterium CG23_combo_of_CG06-09_8_20_14_all_47_9
ACTCTGGGAGTAAATGTCCGTTAAGTACTTGGGATAATTATTCTCAGATCGGCCAATCACCTTGGGAGGTTTGGCAAACTATTGCCGCCGGAGCGACTAACGATCCGATGGTTTTAGAATTTGAACTGCCGTCGACCGTGGGCAATGTAGTTCAAAGCGATACGGTTACTTTCGATCTGGTATTTCATCTGGATCAAGTAACGCCATAGTATGAAGATAAAGTT
>PCSQ01000116.1:681-8157 GCA_002772455.1 Candidatus Beckwithbacteria bacterium CG23_combo_of_CG06-09_8_20_14_all_47_9
TGAACTTGCCCGGCGGCTGGAAATTATTTACCGTTCAGTCCGGCTCAATGCAGCCGGCAATTAGCGTCGGCAGTTTGGTACTAGTGAAACCGGCCGGTGAATACGCGGTTGATGAGGTAATTACTTTTAAAACCGGCCCGGCCCCGACGACCCACCGGATTAATCGGATTGAGGCCGGAGTGATTATCACTAAAGGCGATGCCAACGATACTCCGGATTCCGAGCCGGTCCGGCCGGAAAATATCATCGGCAAAGTGGTTTTATCCCTGCCTTACGCGGGCTATCCGGTGACCTTTGCCAAAAGTAAAGAGGGGTTTTTACTGCTGATTGTGATCCCGGCCACCCTGATAATTTACAGTGAAATTTTAAACATTAAAAACGAGATCAAAAAATTAAGAAGAAAACATGGCTAGATTAGTGCTGTTAATTTTATTGTTAAGCTTAACGGCAGTGCCGTTGACTAACGCCGATTATTTAGACACCGAGACCAGTACCGGCAATAGTTTTTCCGCCGGCTGTTGGAGCCCGCCGAGCGTGCCGGAGTTAGTTGGCCCGACTGACGGCAGTTATACTAATGATGCCGAAATTATCATGGATTGGAATGAAAGTAGTTTCGTTTGTCCCGGCCAGACGGCAGAGTATTTGTACGAATTAAACGGTTTGGAATCAGGTTGGCAAAATGAGACAGAAATCAATTTAGCCTTGGCGGAGGGGGTTTACTCCTGGCGGGTCAAAGCCCGGACCGACGGGCACGAGTCGGCTTATTCGGATATTTGGACAGTGACGGTGGACCGGACGGCGCCGGTGACCTTGATGAGCTTTGACGGTTATTCAATCAACGAAGCGGTTGTCAACGGCGATTTTGAAACGGATTTGAACGGTTGGCAAAAACAAGGGCAAATTATCAGGACCGCCGCCGACGATTATGCTGATCCGATTTCCGGCAATTACATGGTTCGGATTGGCCATACGGACGATGACGGCAGCGAAATTTGGGAAAATAAAGTCAGCCAAAAAATTCAGCCCGGGGCCAAGAACTTGTCATTTTATTACAACTTTTTCTCGTTTGATCCGGGCTTTGATGATCCAGGCATGATCGTCCGAATCAATGATTACAATGTGTTTTATCTGTCTGCCGGCGATATTGACAGCGGCGGGCCGACTCCCAATGAATCCGGTTGGCATCAGTTGAGTTTTGACATTTCCCAAATTCCCGACCCGATGCTGGAAATCGTTTTTTACTCCGGCAATACCGGGGATGAGTTTAATCAGTCCTGGGTTTATATTGATAAAATTTCGACGGCCGAGGCGGTGGTGGCCGGCGATCCGGACATCGCTTTGACGGCTAATGAACCGGTTTTGGAAACTAAATACAGTTTGGACGGCGGCGGTTCCTGGAACACCGGCAATAGCTTTAATTTGACGCCTTTAATCGACGATACGGTGTGGTATTACAGCCGGGATTTGGCGGGAAACAGCGAGAGCTATAAAACCAGCCGGTTTGTTAAAGACGGTGATGCCCCGGCGGCAATTGATGATTTGGAAGCCTTATCGGTGTCCAAGCAAAGCGTCAATTTAACTTGGACGGTTCCGGCAGAGACAACGGTTTATGACCTGCGCTACAGTTTGAATCCGATTAATGAGGCTAATTTTGCCTCGGCCATGCCGGTGCCCAACCCGCCGGCGCCAAGAGTTGCCGGTGACAGCCAGGATTTTGAGGTGACCGGTTTGGATTCGGCCATGACTTATTATTTTGCCGTCAAGTCCGGCGACGCGGCTTTAAACTGGTCAGATCTATCCAATGTCGTTTCGGACACCACTCTTGATGAGATCAGCGAAGATCCTGATCTTAATCCCGGCGACGTGGTCATTAACGAGCTGATGTGGATGGGGACTTCCTGGCGGGCAGCCGATGAGTATTTGGAACTGCGGAACATGACCGACCGGTCGATTGATTTATCCGGCTGGTCGGTTGGCGGGGTGACAATTCCGTCCGGTAAAAGTATTCCGGCCCACGGCTATTTCTTAATTACTAATTTTAATAAGGACGGCTCCGGAATTAACGTCGACCCTAATTTGGTAGACAGCGATTTGGAACTGGACGACGTTGATTTGCAAGTGGAACTTTATAACGGTATCGAAATCATCGACACCGCCGATAATGGCGAAGGCTTGCCGGCGGCGGGCGAGCAGGAAACTTACCGGTCCATGGAGCGCGATGCCACGCCCGGCAACGGTTACGATGCCAACGTTTGGCATACCTGTCTGGACGATTCGGCCCTGATGCATTCGTATTGGGACAGCGGCCGGAACGATTGCGGCACGCCCGGCCGGGAAAATCTGTCCCAGGCGCCGGTTGCCGTCGGATCAATGTTGAAGTTATTTTATTATGATCATCGGACCGGATTTTTGGCGGTTAATCTTCAGGGTTTTAATCAATTGAAGTACACCTTAATCTATGACAGTAATACCGGCCAACAGGCGATCAGCGGTCAAGTTGAGCTGGCCGGTCAGGAGCAGTGGGAAATTACGGATTTGCTTTTAGGCAGTTGCAGTACCGATAGCTGTGTTTATCATGAAGGGGTGACGCAGATTAATTTGACGGTGGAGCTAATCGGTCCGGTTAACCGGACGTTAACCGCTTTATTAACTATATGAAACGCCACTTACTCTTTATTTTAATTACGGCGGCGGCTCTGCTCTGGATCCCGTTTTCCCGGGCGGCCGACCAGACAATTACCTGCACCGATAGCGGCTGCAGCGGCATCAGTGACGCTTTGTTCAATGAAGCCGGCGTGGCGCCGGGCGAGTCGGTGACGAAATCCCTGGAGATAATCAATAATCACTCCCAAACTTTAAAATTGGCGTTGGATCCGTCCCAAAATACCGGTACCGATACTGACTTTATTGAATCAGTGACGGTCACCGTTACCACCGATAAGGGCAGCCGGTTTACCGGAACTCTGGGACAATTTTTAACCGCTTATATTGATTTGGAAAAATTGGAAAGCGGCCAGCGCCGGCCGGTGGAGATCGCTTTGTCTTTGGCCGACGCCGGCAATGAGTTTCAGGGGAAACAAGCTAAGTTCAGTTTTGATTTGAAAATCGATCAGGAAGTTCCCGGCGAGGCGGCTTCACCTTCGCCCAGCCCGGCGGCCGGTTTGGTGGCCGGGGCGCAGACAGAATTGGCCGGGGCGTTTATTCCCGAAGAAAGTCCGTCCCCCGGCCCGGAAGCCGGCCCGGAAATTCTGGGCGAAACTACTCCCGCCGGCCGTGATTGGCGCCGGCTATGGTTGTCAATTCCCCTATTAATTCTCTGGCTCTGGCGAATTAGGCATAAACCGGCGTAGAATTGGGAGTATATGAACGTCCGGTTTTTTAAGCCATATATTACCGGCAATGAAATCAAGTATATCCGGGACATTATCGATAATGTCCGGGATATGTCCGGTGACGCTGTCTATACCCGGAAAGTTCACGCCTGGTTTGAGCGGCGCTATCGGGTTCCCAAGGCGTTAATGACAACCTCGGGCACGACCGCTTTGGAAATGGCGGTCAAGCTGTTAAATTTACGGCCCGGCGACGAAGTCATTACCCCCTCGTTTACTTTTTCGTCGACGGTCAACGCGATTTTGCTGGCAAACGGATTGCGGGCGGTTTTTGCCGAGATTGATCCGTCGACTTTGAATATCGATCCGGCCGATATTGCCCGGAAGATTACTGCCAAAACCAAGGCGTTGATGGTGGTCCATTATGCCGGCGTCAGCGTTGATATGGACGCGATTATGAAATTAGCCAAAAAACATCAGTTGAAAGTGGTCGAGGACGCGGCCCAGGGAATTGTTGCCAAATATAGAGGTAAATATCTGGGAACAATCGGGGATTTCGGCTGTTTGAGCTTTCATGACACCAAAAATATTACCTGCGGCGAAGGCGGGGTTCTGCTGATTAATTCGAAACAAACGGTCATCCACGAAGCCGCGGAAATTATGCGGGAAAAGGGGACTAATAGGAGTAAATTCTTCCGCGGGTTGGTCGATAAATACACCTGGGTGAACATCGGCAGCAGCTATTTGCCGAGCGATTTGCTGGCCGCTTTTCTTTATGCTCAACTGGAGCAGGTGGACAAAATTATCAGTCTTCGGCGCCGGCGCTGGGATTATTATTTTAAAAAACTAACGCCTTATGCGGCTAAAGGTTTGTTTCAATTGCCGGGAATAACTTCCGGGGCCGAACCCAACGCCCATATTTTTTATATCTTATTGCCTACCGGCAAACAGCGGGATGAAGTTTTAGCCGGTTTACGCGCCAAAGGCATTGCGGCTTCATTTCACTACATTCCATTGCACTCGGCCCCGCAGGGAATTGCCGCCGGCGGCGATCCGCAGGCCTTGCCGGTGACCACGGCTGTCAGCGAGCGGTTATTAAGATTGCCGCTTTTTTCCCAAATTACCCGGATTGAGCAAGACTACGTCATTAATAATTTGCTAAAATGCCTTAATGTTTAAAATCCTGTCCCACTTATTTTGGCCGCATCAGTCAAATAATTACAAAGCTAAAACCCTGCACATTTCGTCTTTGAGCGTGTTAATGCTGTTGGTAATGGCCGGCCAGATCTTAATCACCATTTTTAGCCGGTCAATTCCGACAGTTTTGGGAATTGCCTCGTCGATTACCGCCCAGGAGTTGGTTGATTTGACTAATGCTAAACGGGTCGAGGCCGGTTTGCCGGCGCTCGAGTTTAACCAGCTGCTGGCCCAAGCGGCCCAAGCCAAAGCGGCGGATATGATTGTTAAGAATTATTGGGCGCATACATCGCCGGACGGAGCTACCCCGTGGGTGTGGTTTAAAAACCTGGGTTATAAATATTTATATGCCGGTGAAAACCTGGCCCGGGATTTTTCCGATTCGGTCGGGGTCGTCAACGCCTGGATGAACTCGCCGACTCACCGGGAAAACATTTTATCCAACCGCTGCCGGGAAGTGGGCATTGCCGTGGTCCATGATAATTTTCAGGGCCAGCCAACTACCCTGGTCGTGCAGATGTTCGGAACGCAAGTTTCCAGCGTGCCGGTTGAGGCTAAAGCCAAGGTTGGCCGGATTACCGAGGCGGCCGAGGCGGTTTTAGCCGAAGTCCAGGTTGTTTCTTCGCCATTAATCGACAGCTTTTCTTTGACCAAGGCCGTGTCCATCAGCCTGACTTTGGTGCTCTTGGTTGTCATGGTGATCGACGCGGTGGTAATTACCCGGAAACGGATTGTCCGTCTTTCCGGCAAAGCCTGGGCGCATTTAGTCTTTTTGGGTATACTGTTACTGGTGATCATCGGCATCCAGCCGGGGTTGATTCTATGAGCTATTTAGCTTTGACCTTAATTTTAGGGATATTAGGCGGCGCCTATCTTTATTGGCCGGCCTACCGGTTGGGGTTGAGCCTGGCGCTGGGCTTGAGTTATTTTCTTTGGGGAGTGCTGATGCATAAAAGAGAGCTTCACTGGCAAATTGTGTTAGAATATTTCAGTTTGGCCTTGATGGGAGCGTCATTATTAATTTTTATGGGACTGCGCGCATGAAAGGGATTATTTTAGCCGGCGGCAAAGGGACCAGGCTGGAACCGCTGACTTTGCCGACCAATAAACACTTACTGCCGGTTTACGATCAGCCGATGATTTATTATCCGATTAAGACCCTGGTCAGCGCCGGTATTAAAGACATTTTAGTGGTCACCGGTGATATTCACGCCGGGCAATTCATGTACGTGTTAAAAAACGGCAAAGAGTTCGGCATTAATCACTTGGAGTACGCTTATCAAGTCGGGGGTTCAAAAGGGATTGCCGATGCCTTGAAGTATGCCGAGGATTTTTCCGACGGCGAACCGATTGCCGTGATTTTGGGGGATAATACGACCGATGCCGATATTGCTCCGGCCGTAGCCGGGTTTAAAGACGGGGCGACAATTTTTTTGAAAAAGGTGATTGATCCGGAACGTTTCGGCAATCCGCGCTTTGACCCGGCTGATCCGCAAAAAATTACCGGGATTATCGAAAAACCCAAAAAGGCGGTTTCGCCCTACGCGGTCACCGGTTTATATATTTATGATGCGACTGTTTTTGCCAAGATCAAAACTTTAAAACCTTCCCATCGGGGCGAACTGGAAGTGACCGATATTAATAATGCCTATTTGGCTGAAGGTAAACTGCATTGGAGTGAGCTAAAGGGTTATTGGTCAGACGCCGGGACTTTTCAGAGTTTATTCCGGTCTAACCGTTATTGGGCTAGGAAGAAATTAGGCGAACAATACGATTGACATTCCTCTGGCCGACCGGTTGCGGCCGAAAAATTTAACCGAGTTTATTGGTCAAGTCCATTTGGTAGGCAGTAACCAGCCTTTGAGTTTAGTGGTTAAAACCCGCCAGCTTCATTCGATGATTTTTTGGGGTCCGCCCGGGTGCGGTAAAACCACTTTGGCCCGGATTTTGGCCGGTGAAGTTAAATTGCCGATTACTCATTTATCGGCCGTTTCCTGCGGTAAAGCCGATATTAAAAAAATCGTCACCGAATTACCCAAGAGCGTTTTGTTTTTAGACGAAATCCACCGGTTTAACAAGGCCCAGCAGGATTATTTACTGCCGTTTGTGGAAACCGGCCGGTTGATTTTAATCGGCGCCACCACCGAAAACCCCAGTTTTTCGGTCATCAGTCCGCTTTTATCCCGTTGTCAGGTGTTTGTTTTAGAAGCGCTGACTAAACAGGATTTATTAAAAGTTTTAAACCGGGGCCTAAAACACCTCCGGGGTGAAACCTGTCTGCGCAGGCAGGGAAGTTCTCACCTCGGAGGTGAGGTAAAAGACTTCCTGCTGGAATTTAGTAACGGTGATGCCCGGCAGCTGCTCAATTTATTGGAAGTAACACATCAATTGTACCGTCAGGTTACCGTGGCTAATCTGACTAAGGCCCTGCAGAGCAAGTGGCTGCGCTATGACCGGAAAGGCGACGAGCACTTTGATACGATTTCGGCGCTGATCAAGTCGATGCGCGCTTCGGATCCCGACGCCGCTCTGTATTATCTGGCCCGGATGGTAGCCAGTGGTGATGATCCGTTGTTTATTGCCCGCCGGATGGTTGTTTTCGCCAGTGAAGATATTGGGATGGCCCAGCCGACGACCCTGGTGGTGGCCAACGCCGTGTTTCAGGCTTGTCAAACCATCGGTTACCCGGAATGCCAGGAAAACCTGGCCCAGGGGGTAGTTTATCTGGCTTTAGCCAAAAAAGACCGCAGTGCCTACGATGCCTATATGGCCGCGCTGGCCGATGTTAAACAGTACGGCAATCTGCCGATTCCGTTATCGATCCGTAACCCGGTGACCAAGCTGATGAAAAATCTCGGTTATGGTGCCGGTTACGAAAAATATCCTAAAACATCTTTATTGCCCGACCAGCTCAAAAACAAAAAATACTACAATGGCCCTCTGGCACAGC
>PCSQ01000132.1:0-5573 GCA_002772455.1 Candidatus Beckwithbacteria bacterium CG23_combo_of_CG06-09_8_20_14_all_47_9
GGAAAGTGCTCAAACTGGCCGATCGCCACGGCCAAAGGCACCCCTTTTTCCACTTCCTTGGCCGCGTACTTGATCGAACCGGAAAATAAAACATTATCAGCCGTTCCGGCCACAATCTCCAGCGCTTCAATAATCGAAACGCCCGATTCGATCAGCAGGGCTAAAGTCCGGGTAATCTCGGTTAAAATTATCTTGGTTTTCAAGGGACCGAAAATCGGTACCTTCAGGCTAAATTTATCCCAGGCCATCCGGCCGGAGACAGTTTTTTTCCAGCGGTGCAGCGCATACCCGCCGGCCAAACCAAAACCCAGCATTAAATACCACGACTTGATCATAAAATTACTGATGCCGATTAAAATCCGGGTCATCAGCGGCAGTTGGGCCCCGAACTCGGTATACAGGCTGGTCAGTTTAGGAATGACAAACACGCTCATCACGATCGCCACGATCACCATGGCAATCGAAATAATCGCCGGGTAAATCAGGGCATTTTTGGTTTTGGCGCGAAACTCGGACTGCTTTTCCAGATTGTCCGCCAGCCGCAATAAAACTTTATCTAAAACCCCGGCCGCCTCGCCGGACTGGATTAAAGACAAATATACCTGGTCAAAAACGCGGCTGAATTTTGCCAAAGCCTTGGAAAACGACCCGCCGCCCTCGACTTCCCGCAATACCTCTTCCACCACTTTGGTCATCGCCAAAGTGGACTGATATTTCAAAATTGACAGGGCGGTGGTTAACGGCAAACCGGCTTTGATCATCGTCGCCAATTGCCGGGTAAAATGGACCACGTCCTGCCGTTTGACCCGCTGCCAGCGGTTAAGCCACAATAACCAACCGGGCAAAATTTCGATCCGGTTAAGATTGATCACAAACAGGTCTTTGGACCGCAAAATATTAATTGCCTGGGTTTGAGACAGGGCTTCCACCTGGCCTTTAACCTTTTTTTTGTCTTTCGTGACCGCAACGTAATCAAACTTTTCCATTATTTGTTTACCAATCGGTTAAATTCAAGCGGGGACAAAGCATAATCACTGCCCACGGACAGTTCAATCGTTTTGGACTTAACCAAATGGGCCAAGTCCTGCTCCAGCGACTGCATTCCGAGTTCCGCTGAAGTCTGGATGACGTTGCCGATCATATGCGATTTGCCTTCGCGGATGCTGGTTTTAACCGCCGTCGTTCCCAATAAAATTTCCATTGCCGCCACCCGGCCGCCGCCGATGGCCGGAATCAGCCGCTGGGACAAAACCGCCGTCAAAGTATTGGCCAATTGGACCCGGATCTGTCCCTGCTGGTGTTCGGGAAAAACATCCACGATCCGGTCAATCGTCTGGGCGGCATTATTAGTGTGCAGCGTCGCTAAAACCAAGTGCCCGGTTTCGGCCACTGTCAGAGCGGCGGCAATCGTTTCAAAATCGCGCATTTCCCCGACCAGAACCACGTTCGGGTCTTCGCGCAGGGCCGACCGGAGCGCCACCGCCCAGGAATGGGTATCGCCGTGCATCTCCCGCTGGGAGACGATTGATTTAACCGGCGTGTAAACATATTCAATCGGGTCTTCAATTGTCAGGATGTGCTCCGCGCGGCTTTGATTAATCTGCTCAATGATCGCCGCTAAAGTCGTGCTTTTTCCGTGGCCGGTCGGCCCGGTCACCAAAACCAATCCTTGTTTCAGTTCGGCCAGCTGCGAGCAAATTTTCGGCAGTTTTAATTCCTGAACTGTCCTGATTTTGCTGGTAATCAGGCGCAGGACCGCCGCCATCGTCCCTTTTTGCCAGTAAACATTGACCCGGAACCGGCCTAAATTACCGAGTTCAACGGAAAAGTCCAATTCTTTATTAACCAAAAAAACATCTTTTTGCGACTGGGTCAATAACGGAAAAATCAGTTCTTTGGCTATCGACCGGGTCAGCGCCGCCCCGTCATCAAACGGTTTTAAGATACCGTCCACCCGTAAATACGCCGGACTGCCAACCAGCAAATGCAGGTCAGAAGCCTGACGGTCAATCATGGTTTTAAGCAGGTGTTTTATATCGGTCATAATTTATTTAATCTTGCGCTACCCGCAGGACTTCTTCCAGCGTAGTCAAGCCCTCCAATATTTTTAAATAACCATCTTGTTTCATATCGATCATGCCGGCTGCTTTGGCAATCTTTTCAATCTCGCCCGAAGGCGAACGCTCCAGAATCAGCTTGCCGATGGCTTCGGTCACCGGCAGGACCTCAAAAATGCCGATCCGGCCGGAATAACCGGTCTGATTGCACTCCGGGCATTTTTTGCCCCGGTAAAGCCGGATCGGCTCTTTGACCATGGCCCCCAAAACCAACTTGATATCCGCGGCCACTTCCGGCGCCGGCGCGTAAACCTCTTTGCAATGGCGGCAAATCTGCCGGGTAACCCGCTGGCCGACGATGCAGGTCATTGATGAAGTCAGTAAAAACGGCTCGGCTTCCATGTCCAAAAGGCGGGGGAAGGCCCCGGCGGCGCTATTGGTGTGCAAGGTCGAAAACACCAGATGGCCCGTCAGCGATGCCTGAATGGCCAGCTCGGCCGTTTCAATATCCCGGATTTCACCGACCATAACAATATCCGGGTCCTGGCGCAGGAACGAACGCATGCCGGAGGCAAAAGTCAAACCGGCTTGAGGATTAATCTGGACTTGGGTAATTCCGGCCATCTGGTACTCGACCGGGTCTTCCAAAGTCATAATGTTGACTTTGGGAGTGTTGATTTTAGACAGAACCGAATAAAGCGTGGTGGTTTTGCCCGAACCGGTCGGCCCGGTCACCAGAATAATCCCGTGAGGAACCCGAATCGCCATTTGCAAATTGAGAAGCGCCCGGCCCCGCAGACCCAGCTCCACCAGGTCCGGCACTTTCTGGGTTTTCTTGAGCAAACGCATGACGATCTTTTCCCCGTAAACCGAAGGCATCGTGGAAACCCGCAGATCCACCTCGTCGTCGCCGGCATGAAAGTTAAACCGGCCGTCTTGAGGGCTGCGTTTTTCGTCGATCTTTAAATGGGATAAAATTTTAATCCGGGAGATAACGCTGTCATGAACGGTTTTCGGCAGCACCAGTTTTTCGTATAAAATCCCGTCGATCCGGTAACGCACCCGCGTTTTCACTTCCAGCGGTTCGATATGGACGTCGGAAGCGCGCGATTTCATGGCAAACTCCAGGATTGTCGAGACAATTTTGGCAATCGGCGCTTCCCGGATGACGCCGCCGACCGCTTCCAACGCATCCAGCTGGGTCTGGCGCGACCGGCTGGTAACGGTTTCCTTAAGCGCGGCGGTCACTTCCGAAGACAGACTCTGGCTGTAGCGGTTTTCGATTTCTTTAAGCAAAATTGAACTTTCGGCCAAGTACGGTTTAATTTTATAACCGGTCTTTTTTTCGATGAACTCAATTGCCTGCAAGTCAACCGGGTTGGCCATGGCCACCGACAACACCCGGTTGGTTTGGTCAAGATTGAAGGGCAGACAGAGATACTTTTCGGCCACGGCTTCGGGCAAAACATTAATCGCTTCGGGAACAACGCTGGCCGAAGCAATATCGATATATTCCACTTTTAATATAACCGCTTTGGTTTTGACGATGTCGGTTTCCGAGACCAAATTATGCTTGAGGAGTAGTGCTTCCACCGGCTCACTGCTGGTAATCAGCTCAGTTTTAAGCCACTGCAGGTCCCCGGGCTTGAGGCGGCCGTTTTGACTAAGTAAATCTAAAAGTTGACTGTCTAGGGCAGGCATAAACTTGTATTATAATCATAGTATCACAATTAAACTTATGTCTCTACCCTTACTCGTCAGCGGCGGCAGCCATCAGCAAAGGCTGGACCTGGCCCGGATTAAATCCGGGCCGGACTGGCTGGTCATCGATCCGGAAAAACCTGCCTCGCCGTCAGGCAGGTCGATCGGCATCAGCGCTGTCCGCTCCCTGGAAAAATTTCTCCAGCGGAAACCTTACCAGGCACCGGTAAAGACCGCGGTCATTATCCGGGCGGAGAAACTGACTTTACCGGCCCAGCAGGCCCTGTTAAAAACTCTGGAAGAGCCGCCGGCCCACTCGCAAATCCTGCTTTTGTGCCCCAGTGAAGAGCAGCTGCTGCCGACGATTGTGTCCCGCTGCCTGGTCAAACGGCTGGCTGAAACCGGGTTAGCACCGGGCCGGATCGGACCGCCCCCGGCCGAAGCGGCTGCTAACTCCGGAACCGCCCGGGAATTTGTCACCAACCAGCTGCACTATCTCCATTATGAATTGCGGCTCCACCCGGAAACCGTCAATATCCGGCTGATCAAAGCCCTGAATTTGGCCCTGACAGCCCTAAAATTCAACGTCAACCCCAAACTCACCCTCGACGTTTTATCTTTAAGCTATACACCTGCAGGGTCCAACCCTGCAGGTGTATACTAAAAGTAATGCCGGCAAAAAATATTATTAAAGAGTTCGATCCCTACTCTTATTACCATATTTATAACCGGGGAGTAGCCAAGCAAGTAATTTTTCTCGACGAACAGGACTATAAAGTTTTCTTGAGTTATTTAAAACTTTATTTAACTAAGCCGGAAAAAGATGATAAAGTCGCTCCGTCCAAACACCTTAGAAACTATTTTGAGCTGGCCACGCTTTTAGCTTATTGTCTGCTTCCTAACCACTTCCATCTTTTTATTTATCAAAAAGAAAGCAATACTATTACCGATTTAATGCGTTCAATCGGGACAAAATACTCAATGTATTTCAATAAAAAGTATAAACGTGTCGGTCCTGTATTTCAAGGAAACTATAAAGCAGTTTTAATTACTAGTGAACCCCAATTTATATATTTGTCAAAGTACATTCACCGTAACCCCTTACCTTTGCCTGCAGGGTCCAACCTTGCAGGCTACAAATACTCGAGCTACCAAAATTATCTTGGGTTGTTTAATCAAACCTGGATCGATAGATCTGAAATCTTAAGTTACTTTTCCAAGTTAAGCCCAGCCGAATCTTACCGGCAATTTGTTGAAGAAACCGACGAACGTGACTTGGTGACCATTAAAAACCAAATGCTGGATTTTGATGAGTAAAACCTGCAGGGTCCAACCCTGCAGGTTAATTTGCCCTGGCGCAGTTTCCACCAAGCTACTATAATTGACTGCAGGGCGCTGATTTGGTACCCTTGATTTTTATGACCTATACCGCAAAAGACATTACCATTCTGGAAGGGCTCGAACCGGTCCGCAAGCGGCCGGGGATGTACATCGGCTCCACCGACGCCCACGGCCTGCACCATATTCTGACGGAAATCATTGACAACTCCGTCGACGAAGCCATTCCCGGTTTTGCCAAAAATATTTGGGTGACCCTGGCCAAAGACGGCTCGGCCACGGTGATCGACGACGGCCGGGGAATCCCCATCGACAAACACAAATCCGGCGCCTCGGCCCTGGAAATCACCATGACCAAACTCCACGCCGGCGGCAAGTTCGGCTCATCGGCCTACCAAGCTTCAGCCGGCCTTCACGGTGTCGGCGCCTCGGCTGTTAACGCCCTATCCCGCTTTATGCAGGTGATTGTCAAACGGG
>PCSQ01000132.1:5658-8084 GCA_002772455.1 Candidatus Beckwithbacteria bacterium CG23_combo_of_CG06-09_8_20_14_all_47_9
ATTAATTCCCTGCCGGCATTTCCCCCTACCCCAAACCGAGTCATTTACCGCTTCCACTTTTATTCCCGACGAGCAGATTTTCAAAAAATTCGTTGACTTTAACTGGTCGACTTTAGTTAATTTAACCAGAGAGCGGGCCTTTTTAATCGCCAAGCTTAATTTCCATTTGTTTGACGAGCGGACCAGCGAAGAAACCCATTTTTATTTCGATGGCGGCATCAAATCTTTGGTGAAATTTTTAAACCGCAACAAAAAACCGCTCCACCCGGTCATTTATTTTAACCGTCAGCTTGATGGTTTCGATTGGCCCATCGGCGTCGAAGTGGCCCTGCAATACACCGACAGTTTTAACGAAACCGTCCAATCTTTTGCCAACGTCATCAATACGACCGACGGCGGGACTCATCTGACCGGGTTTAAAATGGCCCTCTCCCGGGTCGTCAAAGATTACTCCGATAAAAACAGCAAAGACGCCGCCCTGGTTTCCGAAGATTTAAAAGAAGGTCTAACTGCGGTCGTTTTTGTCAAAATGCCCAGCAACGACATTCAATTTGAATCGCAAACTAAAACCAAACTCAATAACCCGGAAGCCCAATCGGCCGTATTTACGGTGGTTAAAGAAGGCCTAACCGCTTATTTTGAAGAGCATCCGGCCGACGCCCGCAAAGTTTTAGACAAAGTCCTGCTGGCTTCCCGCGCCCGTTTGGCCGCCCGGGCCGCCCGCGACGCCGTCGTCAGAAAAGGCGCGCTTGAAGGCTCAACTTTGCCGGGCAAACTGGCCGACTGCCAGGAAACCCGGCCTGAACTTTGTGAACTGTTTATCGTCGAGGGCGATTCCGCCGGCGGTTCGGCCAAGCAGGGCCGGGACCGGAAATTCCAAGCCATCCTGCCGCTGGGCGGAAAAATTTTAAACACCGAACGCGCCCGTTTAGACAAAATCATCCAATTTGAAGAATTAAAAGACTTAATTATTGCCTTGGGTATGGGCATCGGCGAAACCATGAATGCCGCCAAATTGCGCTATCAGCGGATTGTCATTATGTGCGATGCCGACGTCGACGGCGAGCACATCGCCACTTTGCTGTTAACTTTTTTCTACCGCCACTTACAGCCGATCGTCGACGGCGGCTATTTATACATTGCCCAGCCGCCGCTGTATAAAATTTCCGGCAATAAAACCGACCACTATGTTTATACCGATCAAGGCTTGGCCGATTATTTAAAAACCCTTAACGGCCAAAAATATTCCCTCCAGCGCTACAAAGGTTTGGGAGAAATGAATCCCGAACAGCTCTGGGAAACAACCATGAACCCGGCCAATCGGATTTTAAAACAAGTGGCCGTCGCCGATGCCGCTGTCGCCAACGACGTCTTTTCCATGTTAATGAGCGAAGAAGTCCCGCCGCGCAAACGTTTCATTCAAACCCATGCTAAAATGGCTACTTTAGATATTTAAGGAGAATTTATGAACATTCAATTAATCGCTTTATTCGCCGCGCCGCTGACAGCCATTGCCGCTTTAATCTACGGCGTGATTCTGGCCAAAAAGGTTTTACGCGAAGATCCCGGCTCGGAAGCGCTGCAAAAAATCGCTTTCGCCGTTAAATCCGGCGCTATGGCCTACCTTAAAAAACAGTTCTCGGTGGTCGGACCGATCATGCTGATTTTAGCGGCCGTGATTTCCTTCACTCTGGGCCAGGGCATGGCCATAACTTTTCTTTTGGGAGCGCTCTTTTCCGCCCTTATCGGCTATTTCGGCATGTACGTCGCCGTTTCAGCCAACGTCCGCACCGCCAACAACGCCCAAAAAGGTTTAAACCCGGCCCTGTCGACCGCCTTTTCCGCCGGCACGGTCAACGGCATGCTGGTCGTCGGCTTGGGCTTACTGGGAGTTTCGCTGATTTATATTTGGTCTTACTTTGCCAAAACTAACGCCACCGACGTTTTAGTCGGTTATGGTTTTGGGGCCGCACTATTGGCTTTATTCATGCGGGTCGGCGGCGGAATTTTTACCAAGGCAGCCGACGTCGGCGCCGATTTGGTCGGCAAAGTCGAAAAGGGGATACCGGAAGACGACCCGCGCAATCCGGCGGTAATCGCTGATAACGTCGGGGATAATGTCGGCGATTGCGCCGGCATGGCCGCCGATGTCTTTGAATCATACGCTCTAACCATTGTGGCGGCGATGATTTTAGGCGGTCAATTATTCGGCTTGGCCGGAGTCGTCTTTCCCTTACTGGCCCGGTCCGGCGCGGTCTGGACCTCAATTTTAGGCACGTTTTTTGTCAAAGCTAAATCCGACCGGGAAAACCCGATTAAACCTTTAATCCGCGGCTTTATTGTTTCCGCCGTCGCCGCCGCGGTAATTTTTATGCTGCTGGCGACTTATTTATTGGGCGAGCCCAAAGCCGGCTACGCCGCCGTCA
>PCSQ01000061.1 GCA_002772455.1 Candidatus Beckwithbacteria bacterium CG23_combo_of_CG06-09_8_20_14_all_47_9
ATTTTTTCCTTAACTGCCATTTACCCGCTGGCAGTCATTATGATCCGCGGCAGCCTAGGGGAAACCTTGGCTTTATTTTTACTGGCTTTAAATTTTTATTTGTTAGACCGGTTTAGCCAAAAGCCGACCCGCTGGCGTTATTTATTGGCGGTGGCGGGGGTAAGCGCCTTTTTGCTTTTCCATAATATTTCAGTAATTTTCGGCCTGCCGTTACTATTTATCCGGTATTGGCGGAAAGCATTTTTGGTGTTTATTAATAGTGTTGGTTTAACTTTGTTTTTCTGGCTGCCGTTAATTTTTGAGCGCCGGTTTACTTATTTTAATTCGATTGTTGATGCTTCTGAACTGTTTAAACATTTTCCGACGTTTGGGCAGTTAATCTATATGCCCTGGAATTTCGGCATGTCCGTGCCGGGGCCGGCCGATACGATGAGTTTTACTTTGGGGCCGATCCATTGGCTGATAATTTTATTAGCCTTTCTGGCCAAAAAACGGAAGTTTTTTCACTGGGCCTTTTTGGCATTTGTGTTTTTAGCTTTGCCGGTTTCCGGTTGGCTGTGGCGCTTGTTTCCGGTGTTAAACTTTGTCCAGTTCCCCTGGCGTCTGGTGTTATTTTTAAGTTTAACCGGCAGTTATTTGGCGGCTATTTCCGGGAAGGCGTATCCAAAAATTACGGCCGCGTTGCTAGCCGGCGCGGTAATTTTTACCCTTGCCACCGTGCGTGATCAAGGCCATTTTAACTGGCCGGACGATTTTTATTATCACTATCCCTTTACCACCACGACTCAACTGGAAGCCATGCCGCGCTGGTTTGACGCCGCTAAAAATGCCCAGCTGTTCGGTTATCCGGATAAAGTTTTTTCTTTGGGCCAGGCAGTAACCACGGAACAAATTATTTGGCAGACCCAGCGGCATAGTTATCAGGTAACCGTCGATCAGAACGATCAATTATTTGAGCGCACTGCCTATTTTCCCGGCTGGAGCGTGACCGTTGATGGGCAGGCGCAGGCAGTAATTTATGACAATCAAGTTTATCCTGGCCTGATTGGGTTTAATGTTCCCGTCGGCACCCACCAAATTGTCAGCGAGTTTTCCGACTCCACCCCGGCACGCCAAATTGGTGATATTGTGTCACTTATCACTGTGGCACTTTCTTTCTTGATTTTTTTACTTTTTCCTAAGTTACCTAAATTACTTAAGTAACCTAGCCCCATGAAAGAAAAAAAATTAACCATAATTATTAACCGGCCAGCCGTAGAAGTTTTTTCGTTTTGTCTGAATCCTAAAAATACGCCGTTTTGGGTTGACTCGATCGTAAAGGAAGAAACTAATGAATCACCAACTAAGTTAGGAACGGTTTATCGTAATGTCAATCGCGCTGGCCAATGGTCGGAATATAAAATTGTCGTTTTTAATCAAGATAAAATGTTTGAGATGCAACTTAATGATAATAACTATCATGTAAAATATACTTTGACGCCAATTGATAAAAATTCTTGCGGGCTTGAATATTTGGAATGGGTAGAGACCGGTGATTTAGCCGAGCCTTTTACCCAGGAAATTTTAGAAAAACTCAAAACAGTAATTGAGAAAAGTTAAGTTATCACATTAAATTCTATATCTAGCCTGTGCGGCCGTACAGTCTAGATAAAGATTTCACTTGAGGGAAAATATCTTAGTGCCAGGAAGATTTGGGCGAGTGCCAAAATTACCTGGCCGGCGGCGGGATTATAGCAAAAGGTTTATAGCGGAGCTAAAATAGGTTAATGGCGAAAAATAAGTTGGCGATTTTTAAGGGATTTAAAATTAGGCGGGTCTGGGACGAGAAAAACGAAAAGTGGTGGTTTTCGGTGGTGGATGTAGTGGCGGTTTTATCAGGAAGTAACCGGCCCAGAAAATA
>PCSQ01000005.1:0-147 GCA_002772455.1 Candidatus Beckwithbacteria bacterium CG23_combo_of_CG06-09_8_20_14_all_47_9
AGCCAATCGCTGCCTCCTCCCAGTACAAACCGGGAGGATTTTCTCCCAGCCGATAAAACCGCAGAACTGCCGCCAGAATTACGACAACAATTATTTTGATGGTAGTTTTATTGATAGCCATAATAAACCGGCCATGGGCAGATAGCG
>PCSQ01000005.1:241-6454 GCA_002772455.1 Candidatus Beckwithbacteria bacterium CG23_combo_of_CG06-09_8_20_14_all_47_9
GATAGTTGATATTTGATTGATTTAAACGGAAATAAAGCAATCAAAGGGACATACCATAAATGAAACGGCTGGGAGAAAATCTTGGCGGTAAAAAACATCGTCAGGAAAAAGATCAAACTGATTTTAATCGAACCAGCGTAGGTTTTCGGTTTTGGCCACTCATAAAGTAACACTAAAAACAGGCTCAAAGGAAAAACAAGGCTGACTACTTTTTCGGCTGCTTGGGAAACCGGTCCGCGTAACTCGAAATCCGGCGGCTCGTTCCGCCGGGTTTCGCTGTGAGTGAAGTAGTTAATCGTTTCGACCACAAAACCGGGAAAAGCGGCATACTTAATTCCCCGCTCGTTATTATAGACAAACATTACCCCTAAAGAGGATCGGAAAATTAGCAGCGGCAAACCCCACACCAGCAAAAAGCCTAAAATCATTTGCTTCCAGTCTTTTTTCAGGAAAACGACAGCGAGTGGAGCGGTTAACAGCTTAATCCCGGTCGACAGCCAAAATAAAATCCAAAACAATATCCGCCTGGAACTATAAATAATCGCCAGACTTAAACTGCCGATAAAAATCCAATCAATCCCCTCGTAAAAAAAATCTTTGGCAATTACCGGCGCCAAATTATAAAAAACCAAAGCAAAAATTTTTACGGCCGGTTCAGTGGTTAACCCGATGATCTGCCGAAAGATAAAATAGGAAATTAGGATATCCAGTAAAAATATCTGCAGGCGGTAATTTTCGTAATAATGGCCGATGTTAGCCCGGTTCAGCATTTCCGGAACGTAAAGTAAGGGCAGAGTCGCCGGCGGGTATTCGTACAAATGCTCAAAATAAGGGGGAATGCCGCTGGCCCACATGGACGCATAACGGCGATAATCGTGAAACACGTCGGAATAATTTTGCGGCGGATTAGCCAGGATAAAAATCCGAGTGAGGAAAAAACCCAACCAGGCTAAAAGCAATAATTTGCGCTTCATGTTTTAATTACCCGGAAAGCGACACTGCCGTCGGGAAAATATATTTCTTTAATTATACCCTCACTGCCTGATGGAATATCTTCCGGTGAACCAATGATCAAAGTATTAGGCAATAATTTGTCACCATCCAGTTTAACCGGTCGAAAAAGATACTTGATTGCCCCGCCCCAAAAAATTGATTGCGGCCGACGATCCTGATACCAATAGGTAAACACATAGGGCTGGCCGTAATAACTGCTGATAATGACTTTATCGACCCGGTCTTCCCATTCTCTGGCCACAACCGCTGCCTGTTTATAGCCATACTGCCAATCCCGGGCTGACTCGACCGGATAAATAATAAAGTATTGATAGAAAAAATATAAAGAATTAACTACTAGCAAAGTATATAAAATCAAACGCGATCGAGTTGAAAATTCTTTAATTCCGACTGCTGTTATAATTGTTAAAACCGGTAATAGTTGATAAGCCCGGATCGGATGCGGCACTTCAAAACCGATCATTGCCGGTACCGGGGCGGTTAATAACCACCAAAATAAAACTCTTGACCAAGCTTTTTTTCGTTTTTTCCACAAAGCCATCAGACCAATAATAAAAAACGGCGCGGTCACAAATAAAAGCATGCCGGTTTGCCTCATTTGCGATCTACCTGTTTCTCCGCCGCTTAAAAATAACCATCGGGGCGACCAATGAGCCAAATAATTTTTAGCCAGAGTCAATGGTAGATTATTGGCTGGCTGATAAAAAACCGAAGTCATGGCAAACCGCCGCCCGCCGGCGCCTAAACCGTCTTTAATCAGCGGATAGATGGCTGCCCCGGCAATCACCCCGGCAATAATTAACCATCTCCAGACTGGCTTCAACGCCGACCGATAAATAATCAGTAAGCCCAAAACAAAGACCGGCACAAAAATTTTCGGACTTTGATAACTGTACATTGATAAAACAAAACTGATAGCCGAACCGATTAATAAAATGGGCCGTTTTTCTCCCGCCAGCTTAAACAGATAAATGCCGGCCAGAATCCACATCAAAGCCAAGTTAGCTTCCAGTGCCGGCCGGGCCAGCAAAATATGCCAGGGAGAAATGGCCAGCAGTACCGCCGCCGCAAAACCACCAATAAAATACATTAAACCGACACTGGTAATTCCGGCCATCACCGAAACCAAACGGACACTAATCTCATTGCTGCCGAAAATGCCGACGACCGGCGCGGTTAAATAAATGTATAACGGCGCTTTATAATCTCCGAATGACCGGAAACTGATGGGCCAGCGCGTCCCAAACTCATCCAGGTGCATTTCCCAAATGGTTTTTGCATTCCAGCCGATGGCGGCTTCATCCCAATTTAACGCCGGCGGCACCCGGCTTATCCTAAAAAACCCCAGTATTGCTGCCAACGATAAGACTAGGGCTATTTTTATTTTTTCAGCCATTTAATAATTGCCTGGACTAGGGCGGTCATAAAAACGCCCTTAGTCCGGTAGTTGGTAAAAATCAGATGATATGGCAACCAGAGAAAATGCTCTAAAAGTTTCCGGCCGCGGATATATTTCCAAACAAATAAAAACTGATTGCGCCGGGACATTAACTCCATTTGCCGCTGGCCGAAAACCGAGACGTTGGTAGTTTCGTGATTATGGAAAACCTGACTTTTCGGTTCAAATAATATTTTCCAGCCGTATTTTTCCCGCGCTTGCCAGGATAAATCAATATCCTCCCAATAAGCCGGTTTGTAGAGCGGGTCCATCCCGCCAATTTTAAGGTATTTTTCCCGGTCAAACGCCGACGAACCGCCGGTGGCCCAGCAGTTTTCCCCGGCCACCACCGGCGCCGCAGAGTGGATTAAAAAACCGCGTTTAAATTGACAGCGATTCCGGCCGGAAAATTGCCCTTGTTTATCAATCTCCAGGCAGGAAACCGCAAAAACGTTTGGATCAGAAAAATGTTTGACCAGCGGCGCCAAAAAATTCGGATTCGGGGCCACATCGGAATTTAACAACACCACAATTTCGCCGCGGGCGGCTTTAAACCCGTTATTGCAGGAAACGGCAAACCGTTCGTTTTGCCGATTAACCACGACTTTTACATTAGGGAAGTTCTTTTTCAAAAATTTAACCGTGTCGTCCGGCGAAGCGTCATCGACCACAATAATTTCCGCCCCGGGACCTGCCTGCGCAGGCAGGCAAGCCCTAATTACTGCCGGTAAATGAGAAATTAAAGGCAGTTTCTGCCAATTAGGAATGACGATAGAAACGGTTTTCATAGATTAAATATTT
This sequence comes from Candidatus Beckwithbacteria bacterium CG23_combo_of_CG06-09_8_20_14_all_47_9, assembly GCA_002772455.1. GTDB lineage: Bacteria > Patescibacteriota > Microgenomatia > UBA1400 > CG1-02-47-37 > CG1-02-47-37. The sequence goes on from PCSQ01000005.1 coordinate 3,495, forward strand.
TATGCGTCATTTGGCAGAATTTTTCCGGAGAAAAATCCTTGGCCCGATTTTGCGCCCCCCGGGATAATTTTAACCTCAAGGCTTCATTATTAATTAAAGCCAGGGTTTGATCAATCAGCTCAATTTGATTTTGCCATAAATAGCCGTCGGTTGCCGGCTTAACAATTTCCGGCTGACCGCCTTGGTTAATGACTACCGGCACCGCTCCGGCCGCCATGGCTTCGATTGTGGAAATACCGAAGTGCTCGGATACCTGCGGGTTGCTTAGTTCATCCGTCCCGTAGCCGGTCGCGTGCCAGTAAATTTTGGCCCGGCCGTAGAGCTTAACTAACGATTTAAAATCAGTCTGCGGCAGTAAATCAATCGGGTAACCCCGGCTTAATTTTTTGACTTGCTTAAAATACTCCAAATTCTCCCCACCCGGCTCAACCGGGCCAATTAAAGCTAAGCGCCAATTTTTTAAACCCTGATCACACAATTTTTTAAATGTCTCTGCCAAAAAATCCTGGCGTTTGCAGTGCTGATTATGTTTGGTGGTAAACCAGCGGCCGACGTTAATAATCAAATTTTGTTTAATTTGCGGTTTAAACTGGGCCGCATCCACCGCTCCCCATTGGACAAAATTTATTTTAATCTTCCAAATTTTTTCCAAGGCCCGCTGACAAAAATAGGAATGGGTGGTTTTTACCGTCCAAGTGTTTAATTTTAACTTTTGCACCAGCCTTGGCGGCTGATTAAAGGGGATCATGAAATGACAAATATTTCTTTTGGCGTGCGGCACAAAAAAACTGCCGTCGGTCAGGTAATAAAATACGTCATATTGCCCGGTAAACCGCCACCGTTCCCAAGCCGAATGGCCGGGACCAAACGGCCCGGCAACTAAATTCAAACCATCTAAATTTAAACTAAAATTTTTAGTTAACCTGGATTTTAACCCAACAGGAAAGCTGGATAAAACCAAATCCACCTGATGTTCCGGTAATAAACACCCGGCAATAGTTAATAAATAACGCTCGCCGCCGCCCAAAGTATTAGCGGCAAAAGGACTATAGAGGCCGATCTTCATGCCGCTGTAATTCCCAAACTTGCTGGTAAACATAAAACCGGTTCATCGCTTGTATTAGAGCCTCCACCAAACCGACATAACCATCCAAAAAGCCTAATTTTTTAAAATAACGGTGGCAAAATTCCCAAACCATCACCTTCATCAACCGCCACCAAGACACCGGCGGATGGCCGGCTTTAACAAACTCAACCGCCTCTTTTTTGGTCCAAATTATACTTTTTGCCAGACACTCACTTAAATTATTATGGGAATAGTGCGTTAAGTAATTGGCAAAACTACCCAATAAACCGGTAAAGTGCGGCGATTCATGAACCGAACCGGAGTATTTTAGGAAATCTTTTACCCGAAACAACCGGGTCTGCCAATCCGGCCAATAGCCGCCGTGCTTCATTGCCCGGCCAAAAAAGTAGTTTAATCTTTTTACCCGGTAAGCCGAATAAGAATCAGTGATTATGGCCGCTTTGATCTCTTTGGCTAATTCAATCGGAACTCTTTCATCCGAATCGATCATTAAAACCCACGGATAGGTTGCCTGCTTTAGACCAAAATTTCTTTGACCGGAAAAACTAACCAGCTTCCTTTTGTAAATTCTGGCCGAGGCCGCCAATTTAAGAGTGTTATCAATCGAACCGCTATCCACCACGATAATTTCATCGCAAAAGCGTAATGACTGCAGGCAGTCACTAATCACTGCACCGCTATTATGAGTTAAAACCACGGCGCTCAATTTCATATTAAACTGCCCTTGCCTAAACGGCGTAAATAAAAATCAATCACCCCTTTGCGCTCGCCGGGACGGCCGCTGATAATTTGCCGCAGGCTTTGACGCAATAGGGCAAATTTGGTCCGGGCACGGGCATATTTAAAACCAAACATTAAACGGTTGCGGGTTAAATAATAGTCATGCAGCTTCGAGCCGGAGCCGGAACTGCCGGAGCTTTTGTGCCAAATCCGGCTTTGAGGGACAAACACCTGTTTAAAGCCGGCCAGTTGCACCCGGTGGGAAAAATCAGCGTCCTCCCAATAAAGAAAGTAAGCCGGATCAAGCAGGCCGATTTTGTCAAACACTTTCTTTTTAATCAGCACGCAGCAAAAATTGGCAAAATCAACCGTCTTGGTTTGCTCAAATTGACCGCGATCAACTTCGTCAACCCCCCCATGACGGCCAATCACTTCATTCCAGTCAAACTTGCCGCCGGCATACCAAATTACCCGGCCTCTCTCTCTGGGTTTATAGCGATCCTGATGATACTCATAGCCTCTGGCAAAATAAATTTTCGGCACGGCTAAATCGGCTTTAGCCGCCAATAAATACTTAAGGAATAACCGGTCGACCAAAACGTCATTATTCATCAGCAAAAAATAATCGGCCTTGTGCCGCAAACCGTATTTAATTCCCCGGTTGTTCCCGGCGGCAAAACCGGTGTTCTGCAAAGTAGTAATCAGCTTGATGTTCCGGTATTTTTTCAGCGCCTGTTTCAAACTGCCGTCGGGCACCGGGCTGTTATCGACTACCACAATCGTCTGCTTGACATTGTTCGGCAACGCCGCCTGTTTTAACGACTCGATCGTCTCCAGGGTCATTTTCGAATTCTGGTATTCCAAAATCACCGTGCACAGTTTAATCATGAATGTCTTATTTTACTCTACTTAATAAGTTTAGACCTTTGGCATTTTTGCAGATTATAACTTTCTTGCCAGTTTTTGCCTCGATTTCTCTTCTGGCGTTTCCGGCCACCGTACCGCCTTCTTTAGCCACCAACTTATTTTGAGGGAAACTTCGCGGTTGGCGTTTTTGGGATATCTCTGTCGTGGCTGTTTCCGCCAGCATATTCAAAACTAATTCTAGATTGGTCATGTTATCCCTCAAGTTTTCTTTTTTCAAACCTTTAAG
>PCSQ01000005.1:6461-12534 GCA_002772455.1 Candidatus Beckwithbacteria bacterium CG23_combo_of_CG06-09_8_20_14_all_47_9
TACTTTCCGGTGGTCATCCCCGTCCACGCCTGGGTAATTTCATCGGTCAAAATGGCAAATTCCAATCCCTCTTTAACTCCGCGCTTTTCCCATTCGTCAGCGAGAGCTTTACGTACCTCAATACTCTTCAAGCGCTGATTAATCCAGTCCTGACTGTAGCCTTTGCGTAAATATGTTTTTAAAGCGCGGTTTATTGCCAGCTCCGGATCGGCCGTTTCCTCAAGCCGTTCGTAACCGATACGCGCCAACCAAAGTTTAAAAGGTTCGGCATTAGGCGACGGGACGCTTTGAATAATCCGCAACATTACTTCGGTATCAGCTACATCTGTACCACGCAATTTCCCATCCGAAGCAGGCATTTTCAAGCGTACGATTTTTTCGTACACTTCACTACCCTCTTTTTGGAGTTTTATTTTTAAATCACTCCAATATCTTTTAGGGATGGTGCTGCCAGTCAATGCGGCCACAACGTCAATAACGGAGAAATACCACTTTTCCTGCTTCCCGTTCCATCGCCGGCGGATTCGATTTCCCTGGAAAATCGCAATTTTATTTTTCGCCATACTCCAAAATCACCAGGCACAATTTAATCATGAATGCTTAATTATACTCCAGAGCCAAGTAATATCGGCACATAATCTTCTCTTATCAAACACAATCAAACCGGCTAAATAAACCAGGCCGCCGGCAAAACCGGCTAAAAACAGACCCAATAAATTACCGGCCAAAAAGTTTAGTTTAAAAGCCGCAATTCCGGCCAAGACACTGGCCGCAAAGGCCGGCCAAACGTGTCTAATAACTTCCACTTTGACAATTTTCCTAATGTAGTACCAAGTCAGCGGCAACGAGACATACAGCACAATCACTGAACCGATCATGGCCCCATTGAAACCAAACCAATAAACCAACGGCACGGATGCTCCCCAGTTAACCAAAGTGTAAATTATCAGCAGTTTAACGGCAATCCGGGTTTTCCCCAAGGCCCAAAGCGCATCCATAAACGTATTGGTAATGCCGACAATAATAATGCCGAGCAAATGAATATAGAAAGCCGGCAAAGCCGGCAGCCATTTATCCGTAAAAATAATCGTGACGATCGGCCGGGCCAAGGCCGCCAGTAAAAACGCGGCCGGGAATAGAAACAGATTGGTAAACCGGATGGTCTTTTCGATGGCTTTTTTGAGCAGTTCCGGATTACCCTGGATCCGGGCATAAGTGGGAAAAGTTACCCGGAAAATATCCGCCATAAATAAAATCGGCAACTTGGAAAAAGTTAAGGCCCAGTTTAAATAACCGACGGCCGCCGCCCCGGAAACCGCCCCGACAAAAACCGGCATGACTGCATCTTTGATCGTAGCGATAAACCCGTTTAAGTTATAGGGAATGCCAAAAGATACTAATCTTTTGGCGATCACTTTATCCCAGGCAAAACTGATCCGCCACGGTGACAGATAGAACAAAACCAGCGTGCCGAGTAAACTGCGGACCAATAAAGCAATAATGAAACTCCAAACCCCTAACCCCATATAGGCCAAGGTCACGGCAATGATTTGGAAAGAAACGACTTCAACCACTTCCGGCCAGATTAAACGTTTAAATTGGAGTTTTCGCTCCAACAAAATTGAGGGAATAGTTTTTAATGAGGTAAAAAATAATGACAGGGAAAAAATCCTCAAGAGCCAGATGCCTTCGTTGCCCAGGTTATATTTTCCGGCAAAAAGCGGCGCCGTCAGCCAAATTAAACCGGTCACCGCCACCACTAAAATTTGCTGGAGAGTAAAAGTCACCGCCAAATCCTTGGGGCTCAACTTGTCTTTTTTTTGGATCAGCGCCGCCCCTAAACCGACGTCGGAGAAAAACCCAAAGAAAGTAATGATAAAACTGACAATGGCAAAAACACCGAAGATTTCCGGCAGAAGCAGGCGCGCCAGAATAATGCTGCCCAAATAGTTAACGGCTTTGAGTAAAAACTTCCTGACGGTTAACACCATCACCCCGGAAACCGCCCGCCGGCTGATTTCACTAACGGCTAATTCTTCTGGTTCGGGCATAATAAACAATCAGTCCTATCCAAGTTAATAGGCTAATTATATCCGACCAGGACTCCAGCGGGGTTTTACCGCCGGCGGCGGTGGGAAAATCAGCATAATTCTTGGGCAAATAATCCTGCAAAAGATCACTCATTTCGTCGGCAATCCGCTGACGGTCGGTATAGTAATAGTCATCAACCGGGGAAAACTGCTGCGGCCGGAAATACCGGAAGTTTAAAGTAATAATTAATATTCCTGCGACCACTGCTATATATTTATTTTTCGCCGCTGAACCGGCAAAAAAAGCGATAATTGTACCGGCAAAGGCCAGTAACCGCCAGGGAAATTGAGCTAACGCCAAAATTGGAACGGCCTCCCAAATAAATTTAGAGTGAAAGGTCATCATAAAAATTGCCATGGCTAATGCCAGCCAAAAATAAGACAGCCTCCGCCAAAGCCAAACTGCGGGTAAAATCAGCCCTAGCTGCGGCCAGCCCAGCTGAAAAGACATACCGTCTTCCGGTCCTAAAATCGAACCGCCGTACCCCCAAAACCGGTTAATCAGCTGCCGCAAATAAATAAAGTGGTAAGAAAAATGAAAATATCCCCCGGTCAGACTATCGACTACGGTTAAATTTTTTTCAAAAAATGCCGGGATAATAAACCAGGCTGATAATAATAAAGTTAAACCGGAAAGTATCAGCCAGCGGCGCCAATGTTTTAAATTAAACAGAAAGTATAATCCGAAAAACCCTAAGGAAAATAAAGCGATGACATTATGCGATAAAAATATTCCGGTCCAGGTTAATGCCGCCAAAACCGTTTTACGCTTACCCGCAGCGTAATAAAACAAGGGAATAAAAGTCATGGCGGTCAACTCGGCTAAAGAGCCGCGGACGTAAAATTGGACTGCCCGGTAAGGCAGATAGACAAAGGCCAAACCGCTTAAAATTCCTCCCCATTTCCCCCAATGGGCTTTAGCCCACAAATACATGAAGTAAAATCCGGCCAAATAATTTACGGCAAAAACGGCTTTGATGGCCCACACGGCCGGAACTTTAATTAGATAAAATAGTTCGGCTAAATAATAAGGCAGGGAGCCGTAAAAATGAAACAAGGGCATGCCGTTGCCCCAGCCCAAATCCGGCGCCCAGCGCGGCGGCCAATGTCCCAGCTTAATTCCCAGGTCCAATTCCACCAACCGGGCCACATGGGTAAAATCATGCATTTGGAAAAAATCGTTCCTAAAAATCGGCCATAGCGCCGGCAGAATTAACAGCGGCCAAAGATATTTAAAAAACTTCATAGAACAGTAAACGCTCGCCTCCCGGTCGGGGATATTCATTGACCAATTTCAAACGATCAGAACTTGGAAAAGTAAACCGATCGTAATTGGCCACCAAAAATAACCGCTTATTGTCAACTAGGGCCTGGTCCATCCCCTGACTCATGCCGCCGGAGGGAAAACCGACACCCAGGATTTGAACCGTCGGGTGGCCGGAAAAATAAATTTCCAAACCATTGGGTAAAGTCCCAAAACTGCCTTCGGTCGCCACCACGACTGGTTTATCACCGGGTAATTGAAGCAAATACTGCCTAATTTCCGGCAAACCGTAACCGGCAGCCCAGCTGTAAAAAAACTGTTCCTTTTCCGCCCGGACCAACGGCGCTTTAACCGGATCGGTCAATAAATAATAGTCAAATTTAAGCCAACCGGCTAAAATTGCCGCCACTAATAAGGCCAATAACTGCTTCGGCAAGCGGACTAATCCCCAACTGACAATAATCAAGATAAACGGCACGATCGGTAAAAGATAGCGGGGATAAACAACCTTGCCCACCAAGGCCAGAAATAAAAATGGCAGGATGATAAACAAGCTCAAAATTCCGATCTTTTTCTCCCGGAATTTGGCGGCAATTACTAAAGCCAGCAACCAGATAATTATGAGCGGCCAGCCTAAATAACTTAATAACCAGCCGCCGAAAACCTGAATGGTGCTGGACCAATGCTGCAGGGTTGGACCCTGCAGGTAGTCCAAACTGCGTTGTTTGATCATGTAAAACGAATCAGAAAGCCGGAGCAGATTATAAATAGTGAAAGTAATTATTCCCGCCGTTAAATGACGGCGCCAGGCTTTTAGTTTTAAAACCGGCAACAACAACAAGTAGCTTAACGCTGACGGCTTAACCAATAACGCCGCCGCCCCAAATACACCCAAGCCGACGCCGGTAGCAAAGTAGGCCGCCCAAACAATCAAAGCTGTCAATAAACTGTCAGTTAGGCTCAAACGGTCATAAAACAGCAAAAACGGCTGGAACAAAGCCAGGCCGACGGCTAACCGGGCGGTTTTAACTTCAAATAGTTTTTTGGTTAAAAAATAAATCCCCGCTACCGTCCCCAGGCCGGCCGCAGCCGATAACACCCGACCGGTTATCAGCAGATCAAAATTAAATCTTAAAAGTGGTACCAGCAACCACATAAATAAAGGCGTTTTCCCGTCGGTCAACGGCACAAATAAATGGTGCCAGTCATAGGCCATCAACTGGGCCCACCGGATATAAATCGCCTCGTCGGCAAAAATCGGAATTAAATCCAGGTTATATAAACGGGTAAAGCCAAAAGCCAAAACAGCAATAATTGCCAACAGCATGTTATTATTCTAGCATCTGGCCATGATCAGCAACAAAAATATCAAGATTTATTACCTGACCCAGTTTTTAGAAGGAGCAGTGTTTACCCTGCCGATCATTATTGTTTTTTTGCAAGCCAGGATGACTCTGGTCCATAGGTTAAGTTCTTTATCAAAAGCATCTATTTCCAAGCTGGAAAAATTATGTTAACCAAATAAAAACCGGCGTTAGAGAGTTAACAAAAAATGTCAAGATAAAAAATATCAGTTTTTCCGGGAATTTGGCTGAATGGTTTTATAGCCATGCCGTTTATTGCCGGTTCGATGATGGCCACTACCGCCCGCTGGATAATTTTAGCCAAATATACCAATGACGAGTTTGATTCCCGCTACCGGGCCACGGCCATTTCCGCTTTAAGTATGGGGGTGGGGATAATTAAAACAAATTTTTATTAATTTTCAGTTATAATTAATTCACTATGGACTTAGAATTAACTGCCGACGAACAGAAACTCGTGGAATATGCTAAACAGGCAGTGGTTCAATACAATCAAATCCGCCATGCCAATGGCGGCGTTGATACTCTGTATTCTTTTGTCTTGTCTGACAAAGGAAATATCTACGACGGTGCCAGCTTTGAATCTAATATCGGCGTCGATTGTATTTGCGGTGAGCGCCACGCAATCGCCAACATGGTTTTACAAGAATCGTATACGTCAAAAATAAAAAGCATTGTGGTTGCCGATTCGGTCCCTGAAGTTCAACCCGAAGGCACGCCACCCTGCGGTAACTGCCGTCATGTTATTTGGAGGCATGGCACACCTGATACATGCGTAATTTTAATGCAATACATCATGGGGAAATCCGGCTGGACTTTTCCCAAACTGGAAAAACACTTAATCAAAGATTTATACCCTCATCCGTTTAATCCTAAACCGGGACTTTGGGATAATTTCCAGCCAAAATAAATTGTCTTCAAGGTCTCACCTTGTAGGCAGAAAATTTTTTTTGGAAACAATCGAGTGCCTAAGACGTTTTTCCAATATACTGGCTCGGCGTTACCCCGAAAGTCGCTTTGGAAATTTCCGCGGTTAAAATCTCGTAATCTTTATCCTGTTTGGCGCCGCGTTTTTGCCACTCATCGGTTAATTCTTCCCTAATAAATATCCCCCGCATCCGTTTTTCGATCCAGCTGTCCGGATAGCCTTTAAGTTTATACAGCATTCGTGTCCGTAAGGGGGTGGCAATTTGCCCCCACCCTTTTGAAAGTTCCGGGTCGCGCCGGCGCATATCCTTAATATATCCCTCTGGCTGAACTGAATCTGTTAAGGCCAAAATTACATCTGTGACAACAAACCACCATTCATTCCTGTAAATTACCCGCCTGACAGTTTTGCCTTTGAAAATCGCAAT
>PCSQ01000005.1:12609-21791 GCA_002772455.1 Candidatus Beckwithbacteria bacterium CG23_combo_of_CG06-09_8_20_14_all_47_9
TATTGCTTCTAAAAAATCATTTACCTGGATTTGGGTGATTCTTTTTCTGATTTCTACCGGAATTGCCGGATGGCTTTATTATCAAAAACAACAGCTTAGACAGCAAATTGCCTTAATCGCGGAAACGCCAAGCCCTCAAGTCTCCCCGTCCACTACAATCTTAAACTCAAGCCCATCACCCACCCCAAGTAATAGCTCTTTTCCACAACCTCCCGTTGTAGTTTTCGAACCACCGCTATCTAGCGATCAATATACTGCTCAACGAGCAGAAATTAAACAAAAAGTCGTTGATCCATTCATTGACTACTATCAATATGTTGCTGGCGGAGAATACCCGCCAGTTAGCCTATTAATCCAGCAACAAAGCAACGAAAGTATAAAAGCTCAATATCCATACACTATACTCGGCATAATGAGTAACGGCGGCACTCATGGAGAAGCTCTCATACAAACAAATGGCATACTAAGTTGGTGGACACCAACATGCATGGGGCCCTGTGATTACTCTGAAGAATTTAAACAAAAATACCCCCAGATTGTCTCGATAACAAACCCTTAGACTATTTTAAGCTTTAAAAAACTTTAATAATAAAGGCGTCAGTACCAAACTTGAAGCCCAAATCAAGTTACGCAGGAAATATACCGGCGGGTCCCAGTGACCGAAATAAATATACGGGGTATAGCGCAACAGCGCCCCGAAAGTCAAGGCGGTAAAAAGGCTGACCAACCATTTAGGCTTAGCTAAAACCGCAAAGGAAAACGCCCAAATCAAATACCAGGAATGCAACTGGTCCGGCCGGGTAAACATAACGGCCAAAAGTGCCAAACTGGACCAGGCAGGAATATCCAACTTTCCACCTCTAAGGTGGAAAGTTGGTAACAAAACCACGGTAGCGTATTTAATTGAGGCGGAAAGCAATAAAAAGATGAAAGCCTTAAGTTTGGCATAATTAAGCCAAAACATATAGGCCAACAGCGCCAGAAACATCATCACCACATCGTTATGGCCGTTGATTAAAGTTTCGACTAAAACTAACGGGTTTAAGGCAAACAGCCAAAACCGCCACGGCTCGACCGGAAATAATTTTGTCACCAATTTTTTTAAGATCCACAACTGCCCCAGCCAGAAACCGGCGATAAAAACTTTCATCGCCCAAAAGGCCAAGGTAAATTTGCCGCTAAACCAAACCAAACCGGGCAGGAGCGAAGCCATAGTCCAACCGTAAGCGTAAGGCGCCGGCGTGTGGACGTTTTGCATAAACCTTAAGCTAGGGTCCGGGCTAAATTCAATTGCCGTCTGCAAATACGGGTTAGCGTGATAGATCAAAATCATTTTGGCGTTAAATAGATAATTGAATAAATCGTAGGAAAACATCGGGTAGGCAAAAATTCCCATAAAGGCAATCAGGAATAAAACATTCCACCCCGGGGTGGAATGTTTACGCAAACAATAAAGATAACAGGAAAAAAACAATAGGCTCAGAAAAATAAATATAAGTGTTACCAGCGGACGCTGATACCAACCAAGAGTTTGCAGTGGGGTTGTCAACTGGTTATACCAAGTTAAGTTCAAATCCTGACGGGTAAAAGAATAAAGAACTAAAAGCAACCAAAGCAAAATAAAGATAATCATCGGTACTGGCCGCTTAAATCGGCCCAGCGGATTTTTAAAACATCGAGAAACATCCGGACCGAATCCCGCAATGGATTAACCCGGGTGGTCGGCGCGTGATACCAATGGACCGGGACCTCGGCAATCCGCAAACCCTGCTTGTAGGCTAAATAAAGCAGTTCAACGTCAAAGGCGCCGGTAAAGGCGTGTTTTTCCGGATGGGGCCGGTAAACTACCAACCGGGAAAATAAGTCCCGGGCGACTAAAGTTTCAAAAATTTTAAAGCCGCATTGGGTGTCGTGAATTCCCCGGATGGCCACAATTTGCACTAACGCATTAAAAACTTTACCCATCAGATGCCGGTACCACGGCTCCTGCTGGCGCAGGGAACCTTTAACTTCACGCGAGCCGATGACAATTTGATAACCTTTATCAATAAACGGCAGGAGTTTTTCCACTTCACCGATCGGCGTGGCTTGATCGAAATCGGTTAATAAAACTTGTTTACCTAGAGCCGCTTCAACCCCGGCTTTTACCGTCATCGCCTTCCCCTGATGCTGATTGGACAACAACCGCCAATTGGATTTACCCTCAATAAATGCTTTGATTTTTTCGGTCGAACCGTCGGTCGAACCGTCATCGACAATAATCACTTCCCAGTCCAAATTTTTTGATTGCAGATATTCGGCCACTTGATCCAGCTTGCCGCCCGAAAAATTGCTAAATTCATTATAAGCCGGAATCACGACCGTTAAATCACTCATAACCGTTTAATTTTATAGATATTTTCCCGATCCGGCCACTCCCAAGTCTCTACCACCCCGGCCGGCAGAAGCGCCTGAATTTCCCACATCGGCTGGTCTAAAATATCAGTTTGCGGGTAAGGGGAAACGAGATAAAGTACCTGGGTTTGCGGATATTGATCGATGGGCAAAATTTCCGCGCCCTTTAAAATTAAAAAATAGCGGAAGTTCATCGCCGGATAATCCCGGGTGCCGTCAATCAAAGCCAAGTTAACCTGCCGGTAATTGTTTTGTTTGATGTCTTCGCTAATAAATTCGGCTGTCTTTTGCACATTAGCTAAATTACCATTCTGATGCAACAAAGTATAAATTGGCGGCAGGTTGTAAACCAAAAATAAAACCGCAAAGGCGGGGGAAATCAGTTTAGGCAGACGGCTGAATATCGCTCCCGCCAAAATAAACACCACCGGGAACAAAAAACCCAAATAGTGAGGGTAAATATTATCCTGATAAATCGCCAGCATCAAAATCGCCGTCAGCAAATAAATAGCTAAAAATTTTACCCGCTTAAAAAAGATTATTAACAACAGTAAAAATCCCCGGGTAATCCAGGTCCGCAAAAGATTAAAATCCCGGCCGAAACCTAAAACCATCCCAATTACCTGTTCGCTCCGACCGATTGTATTTTTAATTACCAATAGCCAATCCAAATTACCGTATTGGTGTTTTCCTAAAAATTCAATTAATCCTCTGGTATTTAGCCAATTGTTTTTGATTTCAAATAAAATTAAGGGTGCCAGCAGCAGCAATCCCGTCGCGGCAAACAGCAATATATTTTTCCACTGGCGCCGATTAAGATATAACTGCCATAAAATCCACGGCCCCAAAAACACTATCATATAATGAAACTGGAGCGCTGCCCCGAGAGAAAGTGCCACCAACCACAGTTTCCGGGTATAAAAACCATAAATTATGCCTAAGGCCGCCAAGGGCATCGGATTAGGGTTCCAGGCCGATCGGGTTTCACTGATGGGAATATAGGCCAGCGCGTATAAACCGGCCGCCCACAAACCCACCCGGTGAGAATAAAGTTTTTTAGCGACCAGATACAAAAGCGGCACGGTGACAACCCCTAAGACAGCGGTCGCCACCGCCGGGCCAACCGGGTTAAACCGCGCCAGCCACAACCACGGGGCCATTAAATAATAGTAGAGCGGTCCCAGATAAAAACCGCCGACCGAAGTGATCGGACCGATAAACGGGAAATCGCCCTGGGTTAATAAACGAAACATGACTAAAGCATCACGGCCCTGATCACCCAAAAATTGCAATGTCGGACCGATCCGGTACAACCGCAAAAACCCGGCCAGCAAAGTCAAAACAACAATCATTTTGTTTTCCAAACCACCCGGGTATACATCAAATAATTCCAAATTGCCCCTAAAATAATCCCCACTGTCACCAAAATATTTTCGATGATAATTGATTGCCCCAAAAGTGCGACGCCGCCGAACAAAACAATATTTTGGATGATTAATGATCCGAACGAAGATAAATTAAACTTAATAAACCTGGCCAAACTCCAGCCTTTTTCTTTAAAGGTCCAAATATTATTTAAGATAAAATTAGAAATAATCGCCGTTTCGATTGATAAATTCTGCGACCAGGTTAAATTCATTCTCAACCGAAACAAATTATAGAAAATCAGCTGAACCACGCTTCCTAAACCGCCAACCAACAATACCTTAAACAGTTTTTCATTTTGCCGCCAGCGCAAAGTAAAGACCACCCGCAAAGAATCAATAATATTATTGCGGGGAAACTTGCTTTTCCCTTTGGAGCGGTCGATAAAATCGATCGGAAACTCGACAATTTTCGCTCCCAACCGGTGCAGGGCATAATAAAGGTGGATTTTGTAAGCAAACTGCCGGGACAATAAATTATCCAAATCTATCTGCTTAAGCCACTCGGTTTTAGTCACCCGGAATCCGGAAGTCATATCTTTATACTGCCAAGCCCACAGTACCGACCGGGCGATAAAATTGCCGAAATAAGAAATCAGTTTGCGGTTTATTCCCCAATTGTCCGGCATGCTGCCGCCGGGAACATAACGGGAACCAACAACGACATCGGCGCCTTTATCCAATTCATTAATCATACCCGGCAGGTATTGCGGCTGATGAGACCCATCGGCATCGTACTCAAACACGGCGTCGGCGCCCAATTTCGCCATGGCATACTTGAAAGCTTTAACGTAGGCCGCTCCCAAACCCTGTTTCTCCTGATTGGGCAGCAATTTAACGTTACCGAATTCTTGGCCTTTGGCTTTCACCAGCTCGGCCGTACCGTCAGGGGAATTATCATCGATCACCAAAATTTCCAACTGGTGTTTGGGCCCGATTTTAGACACGATCGCTTCAATTCCGTCAATTGTAGCGCCGATATTTTGCCGTTCGTTATAAGTGGGAATAACCACCACGATTTTCATTTATGGCTCCTTTTTTAAATCCGCTTCCACCATGATCTTCACCATCGCTTCGAACGAAGTCTTCGGCTCCCAATTTAATAGCCGCTTGGCTTTAGCCGGATCGGCCCGGAGTAAGTCCACTTCGACCGGCCGGATTAGGCTCTGATCAATTTCGACATAGTCCCGCCAGTTCAAACCGATGACCGAAAAAGCGATCCGGGCAAAATCCTCGACCGACCAGGTGTGCCCGGTGCCAATGACAAAATCTTCCGGTTTTTCCTGCTGCAGCATCAACCACATCGCTTCCACATAATCCGGGGCAAAGCCCCAATCGCGCTTGGCCGCCATATTCCCGAGTTTAAGTTTTTTTTGCCGGCCTAATTTAATCCGGGCCACCGCATGGGTAATTTTCCGGGTGACAAACTCCAACCCCCGGCGCGGCGATTCATGGTTGAATAAAATCCCGGAAACGGCAAATAACTGATATGATTCGCGGTAATTAACCGTAATCCAGTGGCCGTAGACCTTGGCCACTCCATAAGGACTCCGGGGATAAAACGGGGTGGTTTCTTTCTGCGGGGTTTCCTGGACTCTGCCGAACATTTCCGAACTAGATGCCTGGTAAAACCGGGCATCGGGTTTGGCCAGTCTAATCGCTTCCAGCATCCGGGTTACCCCTAAAGCGGTAAACTCACCCGTCAATACCGGCTGGCTCCAGGAGACCGGCACAAATGATTGAGACGCTAAATTATAGACTTCACCCGGTTGGGATTCCTTAATCGCGTTGGTTAACGAATGTTCGTCTAATAAATCTCCGGAAATCAAGGTGATTTCGTCGATAATCTCTTTAATCCGGTCGTAATTACTGGTACTGGTCCGACGGGTCAGCCCAAAAACCTGATAGTTTTTTTTGAGTAAAAATTCTGCCAGATACGACCCGTCCTGGCCGGTAATCCCGGTGATTAAAGCACGTTTTTTCATACAACTACACCTCCGAGGTGGGAGCTTCCCTGCCTGCGCAGACAGGTTTCACCTCGGAGGTGGAATTGCTCCCTGACAGTAATTGTAAATCATTTTCCGTCATTTTAATAATCATGTCTTTAAAACTGGTTTTGGGCCGCCAGCCCAAAAACCTTTGGGCCTTACCGGCATCACCCAATAATTCTCTGGCCTCGGTCTTTCTGATTAAATTTTTATCCGTTACTACGTAATCCCGATAGGACAAACCCGAATAGGAAAAAGCAATCGTACAGACTTCCCGGACCGAATGCGACCGGCCCGAGGCAATAATATAATCAGCCGGACTTTCCTGCTGGAGCATCAGCCACATCGCTTGGACATAGTCCGGGGCGTAACCCCAATCCTGCCGGTCATCCAGGTTGCCCAAAACCAATTGCTTGGCTAAGCCCAGTTTAATTTTGGCCGCGGCCAGGGTGATTTTCCGGGTAACGAATTCTTCACCCCGGCGTTCGGATTCATGGTTGTAAAGGATTCCGGAAACGGCAAACAGACCCAAATGATCCCGGTAGTTTTGGACTAAATAATGGGCGGCGGCTTTAGAAATACTGTAGGGATCAAGCGGCTTTAGCGGCGTGGTTTCGGTTTGGGGAGACTGGCCGGGCAGACCGAATATCTTGGCAGAGGTAGCCTGATAAAATTTAGCCTTGGGGGTAAATTTTAGCATTAATTCCAATAACCGGGACACTCCTAAAGCGTTGACGTCAAAAGTTAAAGTTGGGATTTCCCATGACTTGGGCACAAACGTCATTCCGGCCAGGTTATAAACTTCATCCGGGGAATATTGCTTAAAAATTGCTTCCAAACTGGCTTGGTCCAGTAAATCTCCGGGCATTAAAATTAACTGATCCTTAATCGCCTGAATATTTTGGTCGCCAATGTCGTGTTTTTGGCTGACTAATCCCACCACTTTATAATTTTTCTCCAGCAGAAATTCTGCCAAATATGAGCCGTCCTGGCCGGTAATCCCGGTGATCAATGCGGTAGTCATTGGCGGCCGATCCCCCAATATTTAAAGCCTATTTTTTTCAATTTCTCTTTGTCCAGAAAATTCCGGCCGTCAAAAATATTCGGCCGGCGCATCACCTGTTTTACTTTCGCCCAATCCAAATCCAGAAACATCTGCCATTCAGTTACCAGCACCAAACCATCGCTGTTAACCAAAGCCTGGTAAGGATCGGTAAATTCGCCTTTAACGACCGGGTCGTAAGCGTGAATAATCGCCCCCATTTTTTTCAGTTTGGCAGTTAAGACAGTTGACCGGGCTTCCCGCACATCATCGGTATTAGGCTTGAAAGCCAAACCTAAAATCGTCAGAATTTTCCCTTTAACATTACCCATCTTAGCGATGAAATAATCGATCTGGTCATTATTTACCTGATCAACTTGCTTCAAAAACTTAAAGTCGTAGCCCAGGCTTTCGGCAAAAGCGATCAGCGCCCAGGTATCTTTGGGAAAACACGAACCGCCGTAACCTAAACCGGGATTTAAGAAAGCGGCACCGATGCGCGGGTCCATTCCCAACCCTTTAGCCACATCGGCGATATCCGCCCCGACTTTATCCGCCAAAATCGCCATACTGTTGATGAAAGAAATTTTTGTCGCCAAAAAACTATTACTGGCATACTTAACCAGCTGGGCCGAAGCCGGAGACATGATTAAAATCGGGCAGTTAAATTTCCTGTGCAATTTCGTCAAAACCTGCTCTGCTTGAGGCGAATCGGCCCCAATAACAATCCGGTTAGGATGTAGGGCATCGTTAACCGCCTGACCCTCGCGTAAAAATTCCGGGACCGAGGCCACACTAAATTTAACTTTAGCTGTTTGAGCAATAATCGCTTTAACTGTTTCCGCCGTTGACGGCGGCACCGTGCTTTTGATCACAATCACCGCTTCGTTTTTAAGATTTTTAGCAATCGATTCGGCCGCAGAGTAAACAAATTTAGAGTCATAACTGCCGTCGGCTTTAGGCGGCGTCCCGACGCAGATAAATACCACTTCCGCCCCTTTAAGCGCTTCCGGGTAAAAATCGGTAAAACTTAACCGGCCGCTGTCCAAATTATGGCTCACTAATTCTGCCAATCCCGGTTCATAAATCGGAATTTTCCCCGCTTTTAAACTCTTAACTTTGGCCTCGTCAATATCCAAGCCGACCACTTCATGGCCTAACTCGGAAAACACCGCGGCGCTGACCAGACCGACGTAACCGGTACCCAAAACGCAGATTTTCATGAGATAACTATATCAGATGGCTTGATTTTTTTCAGGATCAGCTGAAACCAGGGGGCAAAAGTTTTGATCTGCCGCTTGGCCTGACTCAAAGAAATATATTTCCAATCGGCAATTTCCCTAGCGCTTGGCCGCGGTCTAGTGCTGACCCGGCCGAAAAACGCCTGATCAATTTCCCACTCGCTGTTTTTACCCCACCGGGCTGTGTAAAAAAATTTGAACCCCGGTTTTAAATTAGCTTTCAGGCCAAACTCTTCCTGTAAACGCCGATTAGCGGCTGCCAAATAGTTTTCGTAAGGCCTAACGTCCGTACAAACCGTATTGGCCCACTCACCGGCAAATAACGGTTTAGTTTTAGCCCGCTGTTGAATCAATAATTCACCTTTCTGATTAAATAACTGCACCGAAATTGCCCGGTGCAATTTTGCCCGCCCTTGATGGGCTTTTGATTTTTCCTCAATCCCCAAAATCTTATCGCCCCGATTAACTAAAATTACCTGCTGATCTAAACTTTGCAAATCTTTTTGTAATAGCGCCTTTAATTTTTTCAGTCCTGTTACCCGTTGCGGCGGGCGCAAAAATTGCAGCAATTTTATTGTTAGTTTTTGCCCATAAATATTTTGTTTAAAATTAAAAATATAAACCTCAAAACTGTCCTGTTTTTCATTGAAAATATAGCGCGGACCAAAATAAGCCAGACCCAAATAATTCTGCCGCTTCAGCGTCACCAAGGCCGCATAAACTCCGGGTTTTATTTTGGGCGTCTTGGCCAACTGTAAATTAGCCGTGGGAAACCCGATCGTCCTGCCGACCGCCTCGCCTTTGATCACTTTTCCGGAAATCACAGCTCCCCTAGAATTTTCTTAACATCTTTTTTGAGCTGGATAATGTCTAAAATATGCTTGAGAAAAATCTTAGGATCTTTTTTCATAGATTACTTTTTGTTCATTTAAGATAATTCTTTTTAAGTAGGGATGAATCGAGTTATAAGTGAGTAAATCTACTTTTTTATTTAAGGCGTCTTCAAACTGAACTAATAAATCAATATCACTATTGGCTTTGGCTTCACCGGTGGCATAAGAACCGAAAATGGCGGCTTTAACAACCCCCTGAT
>PCSQ01000005.1:21824-22068 GCA_002772455.1 Candidatus Beckwithbacteria bacterium CG23_combo_of_CG06-09_8_20_14_all_47_9
TCTGAATATCCATATAAGCTAATTTTATCATATACTACAGGTATGAAAATTGACATCCTAACGCTTTTCCCTAAACTATTTGAATCGGTGTTTTCCGAAAGCCTGATTGCCCGGGCGCAAACGAAAAAAATAGCCGCTATTACCATCCATAATCTGCGCGACTGGTCCATCGATAAATATAAAACTGTCGATGATAAACCTTTCGGCGGCGGACCGGGCATGGTGCTGAAAGTCGACGTCGTCG
>PCSQ01000005.1:22131-22273 GCA_002772455.1 Candidatus Beckwithbacteria bacterium CG23_combo_of_CG06-09_8_20_14_all_47_9
TTAACCAGAAAATTGCCCAAAAACTATCTAGTTATAAAAATCTAATTCTTATTTGCGGCCATTACGAAGGCTATGACGAACGCATTCGCGAATTAGTCGATGAAGATATATCGATCGGCGACTATGTTTTAACCGGCGGCGA
>PCSQ01000005.1:22433-22613 GCA_002772455.1 Candidatus Beckwithbacteria bacterium CG23_combo_of_CG06-09_8_20_14_all_47_9
CAGTCTGACGCGCTGATCAGTCGCGATGATCTGGACCTGGATCAAAAACAGGCAGGCATCTTAAGCATGGGCTATAACGACCAGGTGTGCGCGGCGGTTCGGGCCTCCCGCACCACCATCGAGACAATTCTTGCCAGCGACCAGCTGACAAATCTTCCCGGATGGATCGACGCCCGCATG
>PCSQ01000043.1:0-17396 GCA_002772455.1 Candidatus Beckwithbacteria bacterium CG23_combo_of_CG06-09_8_20_14_all_47_9
AACCAGCATCGGCCCGGACTGCAGGCCATATTCGGCTCCCAGCCGGGGCCGGAAATCCAAATCAATCCGGCCGGAACTAATTGACAAAAAACCGTCAAATAGCCGGTTATTTTGCCGCGGGGTAATTTCTATGCCATTAACCTGAAACCAACCCAGGTGTTGATTTTCGGTATCGTAAAAACCGGCGCTGGTTAAAACCTGACATTGATGCTTTTGTTTTAAATTAATCGCACTTTGCCGCCCATTTAAATTGGAAAATAACTGCAGACTGGAAAGATCATTGACCACTGCCTGACCGTACAGAAATTCCCCAAACTCCTGCAGGGCCGTTGGCACGGCTGTTGGCAAGGGCAAGGGCGACGGCGTTACCGAAAATAATCCCACCAGCCACAGCCACAGCCATTTCATTCATCTATTATAGCCCGGGCCGCCGTAATCGACCGGGTATTCATCAACTTAACCCTTAGACTCATTGCCCCGTGGAAACCGTTAACATAGATTTTGAAAAACCGCTTGAGCGGGTGATAAGACCGGGTTTTACCCCAAGTTTTTTGATAAATATCCAGATGTTTTTTTAAGAGTTTTAGTTTTTGTGTCTTAGATTGATTGTTAATTATTTTCTGGGGGTTAAAAATATACGGGTCAGCAAACACCCCCCGGCCGATCATGACCCCGTCAACTTTAGTTTCCCTAATCCTTTGCCGGGCGATTTCCCGGGAGAAAATATCGCCGTTGCCGATAATCAAAGTTTTAGATTTAAGTTGGTTTCTTAACCGGACAATTTTGCTTATTTCTTCCCAATGAGTCGGGCCGAGAGACAGCGCCTTAGTTGTCCGACAGTGGACGGAAATCGCCGCCAGATCAAAATTAAGCAAAAATTTAAGCCAGGTTTCCGTCACGATTGTTTGATTGCCTAAACGGGTTTTGACCGAAACCGGAATCCGGCCGGCCGCGCCCTTAAGCGCCGCCTGAATCATTTGGCCGGCCAGACTGGGATTATCGATCAGGGCGCCGCCGGCGCCTTTTTTGACCACCGCTTTTACCGGACAGGCCATATTAATATCAATGCCGGCAAAACCGGCCGCGGCAATAAAATCCGCCGCCGCTTCAAACAATTCCGGGTCCAAGCCCCAAATTTGGGCAATCAAGGGTTGTTCTTTATCGGTAAAAGCTAACTGTTGAATCGCGGTTTCATCCGGCGAAAACAGCGCCTGGACATTGGTAAACTCGGTGAACATCAAATCCGGCTTGCCTATTTCCGCCAATAATTGCCGAAAAGCCGAATCAGTGGCCCCGAACATCGGCGCCAAGCACCAGATTGGTTTTTTTAACTGCTGCCAAATATTAAGCATAATGCCTGATTTTAGCAGGCGGTGATATAATAAATATATGCGGGTAAAAAACTGGACTCACTTATTTCCTAAATTTGCCGGATTATGGGTGGCTTTCGCTAAAGATGAACAAACGGTTATCAGCAGTGCCAAATCATTAGAATATACTGTTAAAATGGCAGAGCAAAAGGGCTATAAAATGCCGCTTTTATTTAAAGTCCCAATGGAAAGCTTGCCCTATGTTGGATCATTCTAGGCTAGAATTTACTTATACTGAAATTGAGACAAAACCATTTCCCGCTTCTAAAAGATCAATTAAAACTTTCCGACCATTAATTCCAATCGTATTAATCAATAAAAATAAATTTTGCCAAATGGCGGTTTTATTAGACTCGGGAGCAGATTTTAATCTAATTCACGGCGATGTTGCTAATTATTTAGGTTTAAATTTAACTGCCGGATCAAAAAGAAATATTAGCGGTATCAGTGGACAAATTAAAGGATACGAACAAAAATTACAGATAAAAATTGGCAATTATCTTAATAAAACATCTGTAACTTTTTCCAATCAATTACCAAATAATGCAATTGCCGTCTTGGGAAACGTCGGATTTTTTGATAAATTTACGGTAAAATTTACTTATCCAAAATTAATAACAATTAACCGTTAATATGGCCAAAGACAAATACAGCGCGGTCTGGGTGTCCCACTCTTCTATCGGCGATTGGCAAAAATGCCCCCGGGCCTATTTTTTAAAAAATGTCTACAAAGATCCCAAAACCGGGAAAAAAATTTCCCTAATGGGCCTGCCCCTCGCCATGGGCCAAGCCGTCCATGAAGTGATCGAGAACTTATCGACCATCCCGGTTAACCGCCGCTTGGTGGAACCGTTAACCCTTAAATTTGACCGGGTCTGGAAAAAATTTGACGGCTGGTTTGACCCAAGCGCCGCTGAACCCTACCGCGTGGCCGGGCGGGAAATGCTCAAAAAATTAATGGGCCGGCCGGGGCCATTGACCAAGCTCGCGGTCAAAATCAATATGGACCTGCCTTACTATTGGCTCTCGGAAACTGACAATATAATTTTGTGCGGCAAGATCGACTGGATCGAGTATTTAAAAAAATCGGATTCAATCCACATTATCGACTTTAAAACCGGGAAGGCTGACGAAGCGGCCAACTCGCTCCAACTGCCGATTTACTATCTTTTAGCCGGCCACACCCAAAACCGGCCGGTGGCCAAAGTCAGCTATTGGTATTTAAACCGGGACCCGCAGCCGGTCGAGCAGCCACTGGCCGACCCGGAAACCGCCGAAGCTAAAATTCTAACCATCGCCAAAGAGATCAAATTGGCCCGGCAGTTAAACCGGTTTAAATGTCCCACCGGCGGCTGCCGCGAGTGCCAACCCTACGAAAAAATTTTAACCGGCGGGGTCAAACTGACCGGCCGGGACGAACTCGGCCGCAACGTTTATATTTTATTATGACTCTAACCGCCAGAGATTTAGCCAAAACCGAAGGGGTGCTGACGGCCCGGCCGGAAGACAGTTTAGCCAGCGCTTTAGGGAAAATCCACTCCAGCCACGACGCCGTGTTTGTGACGGAAAAAGGCCAATTACTGGGCGTTATTTCACCTTATCAAGTTCTCTACCGCGGCCATTACCCGGCGGCGACCAAAGTGAAAAACTGTTTATTTTTGGCGCCTAAGTTAAAACCGGAAACCAAAATCGACCAAATCGCCCGGTTAATGCTGGAGGCCAAAGTCTATTTTTTACCGGTAGTCACCCCCGCCGGCAAATGGCTGGGGGTAGTTTCTTACCGCCGCTTGCTGCGGCAATTGACCGGGTTTAAACTCCGGCCGAAACCTTTGGTTAAAATTCAGGACAGTCTCACTGTCAGCCAGGCCAGAAACTTGATGAAAACCAGCGGCGTTTCCCGCTTGATTGTGACCAGCGGCAATGACCGCTTGGCCGGAATCCTGACCCGTTATGACTTGAGCAAATCTTTAAACCTGCCGCCGTCGGCGCCGGTTAAAGCCTACATCAAACATGATGTGGCTACTTTCCGGCAAACAGACAACCCGGTTAATATTATTAATCAAATGGTCGACCGGCGCATCGGCAGTCTGGTCATGGTCAATCAAAACAACCAACCCATCGGCTTACTCTCGGTTCGCGACTGCCTGGCGGCGCTGGCCCAACCGGCCATTACCCAATCCAATAGTCTACAGGTTAAAATTACTCAAGTCCGATCGGGTTTTGAAGCCATTGTCCGTTCCGGCCAAACCGCCGCCCACGCCGTCGGCCGCTTTAAAAAACAAACTTTAAGAAAAAGCCTGGAAAGACTGTCCCGCCAACTGAAAAGAAAGTAACTTAACGCTTCGGGGACTGTTTCCGGCGGCGGGCTTTGCCGCCGGTACCAATATGCCGGCGCTGGCGTTTCCTGGAATCCCGGGTTAACAACCCGGCGCTTTTAAGAATAGTTTTAAATTTATCGCTGTCCAGTTTAACAATCGCCCGGGCTAAACCGTGGCGGATCGCCAATAACTGGCTGATCCGGCCCGAACCGAGCACCTTAATCGTGGCGGTATATTTTTCCGCTAAATCCGTCAAAACCAAAGACTCAAATAAAAGCTTTTGGCTGACCGCTAACGGAAAATAACGCTCGGCGGCCAAACCATTGACGGTCATTGACTCTTTCCCCTTGATTAAACGGACCCGGGCAACCGCTCTTTTTCGCCGGCCGATGGCCGGGAGATAACTATTTTTGGGCATAAGGCTGTTCGCTCCCTTTAAATACTTTTAAACGTTGGAGCCGATCGGCCCGCAGCTTATTTTTCGGCAGCATTTTGGAAACCGCGTGGACAATCAGCCGGCGCGAGTCTTTGACTCTTTGCTCATGAACGCTAATCTGCTTGAAACCGCCGGGATAATTGGAATGACTATAATAAAACTTGTTTAATTCTTTTTTGCCGGTAACTTTCACCAGATCGCTGTTAGTGACGACCACATAATCGCCGCCGTCTAAATTGGGCAGATAATCGACTTTTTGTTTGCCGATCAGAAGCCGGGCAACTTGGGTGCAAAACCGGCCCAAAATTTGGTCTTTGGCGTCAAGATAATGCCAATTACGTTTAATCATTTTTATCGACCCATTCTATTTGGGCCATTAAACTGTTGTCCCCGAGGCGCTGGCCCAAACGCCGGATGCGGGTAAAACCGCTGGTGCGGGTTTTAGTCCGCGGCGCCAGCTCTTTAAACAGTTTCTCGACTGCCGGTTTATGGGTTAAAACCGACAAAGCCCGGCGGCGGCTGGCCAAAGTATTGGCTTTGGCCATTGTCATTAACTTATCAACCAAAGGCTTAACCGCTTTGGCTTTGGCCAAACTCGTCCGGATCCGCTCATGCATCACCAAAGACCGGATTAAATTCCGGAATAATGACCAGCGTTCGTGAGTATTGCGGCCTAACTTCCGGCCGGCAAGACGGTGTCTCACTTCACCTCCACGCCTTTGCTGGTTAATTTTTTGATAATGATATCCACGGATTTACCGCCCAGGTTTTTAACCTTGGCAATATCGGCGCGGGAAGCGGCGGCAAAGTCGCCGACCGTGGCGTAACCGCCCTTTTTAAGGGCATTGGCAATCCGCGTCGGCAAATCCAGTTCCTCGACCGAAAGCTTGAGCGATTCACCGTCGCCGGCGATAATCGGCTCGGCTTTGGTTTCGGGTTCGGCGACCGGATGAATGATCTGATCAAAAGCCCGGATCAAAATCTCGACGGACTGATTTAAAGCCTCGCTCGGCTTGATGACACCGTTGGTGTAGATTTCCAAGATCAACTTGTCCAGATCGGCGCGGCGGCCCAAATGGACGCTTTGAACCTGGAAATTAACCCTGACGACGGGCGAAAATGCCGCGTCCAGCAGGATTTCACCCAAGTGCTTGGGAGTCCGGTTTTGAGCGGATAAATAACCATAGCCGGATTGAATCTCCAGCTTGACCGCCAGCTTGGTTTTTTTATCGGCCAGGTTGGCCAACAGCAGATCTTTGTTAACGACACTGACCTTGGCCGGCACTTCAATGTCTCCGGCTTTAACTTTGGCCGGACCGGCGACTGACAATTTGGCCTCGATCGGTTCGGTGCCGCTGTATTTTATCCGGACCTGCTTTAAATTAAGCAGGAATTCGACAATGTCTTCTTTCACCCCGGCTAAGGTCGTAAATTGATGAGTCGCGCCTTCAATCGTGGCGCTGGTGACCGCCGCTCCGGGAAGCGACGATAATAATACCCGGCGCAGGGCATTGCCTAAAGTCAGGCCGAAGCCCGACTCCATCGGCCCAAACTCAAAGCGGCCGAAATCTTTGGTTTCCGCCAAGGCAGTAGTTTTAAAATTAATGGCAAGCATGAGCGCCTCCTTTATCTTGAGTAATACTCAACAATTAATTGTTCTTGAATGTTTAAATTAAGCTCTTCTCTCTCCGGCAGGCGCTCCAATTTTACCATGGCGGCCTGACGTTTTAACCAAGCGGATGGCTGATTGTTTTTGTCGGCCAGCAAAGCGGCCACTTGGGGCGTTTTTTGAGCTTTGGCCGATAAACCGACGACCTGGCCGATTTTCACCTGATAGGAGGCAATGTTTAATTTGGCGTTTTCCACGGTAATGTGGCCGTGGGACACTAATTGCCTGGCCGAGGCCAGAGTGGCGGCAAACCCGGCGCGGTAGACGACACTATCCAAGCGGGATTCGAGCAATTGGAGTAATTTTTCACCGGTGGCCGCCTGGGTTTTACGGGCTAAGTCGTAAAGATGCCGGAACGGTTTTTCGGTTAAGCCGTACATCGCCCGCAATTTTTGCTTTTCTTCCAGCTGCTGGCCATAGTCACTCATGCGGCGGCGCATTTTTTTGCCGTGGGCGCCCGCCGGATAGGGTTTCTTAGCCAATAACCGGTCAAACTTGGGATTGCCGAAAATATTTTCCTTGAATTTGCGGACTAATTTGCCGCGGGCGCGGGTGACTCGGGACATAGATTATTTACCTTTACGCCTTTTCTGCGGCCGGGGGCCATTGTGAGCCATCGGGCTAATATCGGCTAAAGTGGTAATTTTCAAACCCAGAGACCGGACCACGCCTAAGACTGCATCCCGGCCGGAACCCGGACCCTTGATAAATACCTGGGCAGTGGTTAAACCGGCTTCTTTGGCTTTTTTGAGGGTATTTTCGATGGCCGTGGTGGCCGCATAAGGCGTCGATTTCCGGGCACCCTTAAAGCCGGCTAAACCGGTCGAGCCCCAAAACATTACCTGGCCGGTTTGGTCGGTGACAGTTACCAAAGTATTATTGAAAGTGGCGGTGATGTAAATCCGGCCGGTGCTTAATGTTTTCGGCGTCGCTTTTGCCATATTATTTCTTAACCTCTTCTTTCTTGGCTTCTTCAACTTTCGCGGCTTCTTCTTTCTTGAGGGCGCCGACGGTCATCCGCTTGCCGCGCTTGGTCCGGGCATTGTGACGGGTCCGCTGGCCCCTGGCCGGTAAACGATGAGCATGGCGCAAGCCCCGATAGGTCCCGATCTGCCTTAAACGTTTAATGTTTTCGGTCACAATTTTACGCAAAGAGCCTTCGGTCGGAATGGTTTCGACGGCCTTTTGCAGACGCATGACTTCGTCGCTGGTTAAATCTTTGGCCCGTTTATTGCCGTCGACATTGGCTAATTTGAGAATTTTACCGACGTTTTGCCGGCCGATGCCGTAAATATAATGCAGGGCAATTTCGGTGCGCTTGTTTTGAGGAACGTCGACCCCGGAAATTCTCGGCATACGCGGTTACCCTTGCCTCTGTTTATGACGTGGGTTTTGACAGATAACGTAAACCTTGCCCCGTCTTCGGACAATTTTACATTTTAGGCAGCGGGTTTTGACTGATGCTTGTACTTTCATTTGTCCCGGTAAACAATCCGGCCTTTGGTAGTATCGTAGGGCGACTGAACCAGCCTCACCCGATCGCCGGGCATTACCTTGATATGATAAAGCCGCATTTTCCCGGCCAGATGACACAGAATTTCCTGATCCTGCTGGTCAAGTTTGACGCGGAAAGTGGCGTTGGGAAGGGCTTGGGTAACGACGCCTTCGACCTCTTGTTTGGCCTGATTGTCAACTGATTGCATTAACTTTCTTCATTATAACAAAAACTACCTCCGGTGTCATCTCTCCCGCGAGGTAGATCAAGTTTGTTTGTTAACAGATTGAAGTGTAGCACAGGTTCTGGCGTTAGTCCAGGGGGAAATTAATGATCTTTGATACTCTGATGCATCATCACTTCCGGTAACATCTTAGCTAAAAATACTCTCTCTCTGGAAAAATCAATAGGCAGTTGAAAACAACGTCTGGCACCAGTGGCCGCTTGTATCAGGCGTTGTTTTATGTTAAGCTGAAAGTGATGACTAAAGGCAAGTTTATCCGGGAAAAGAATAAACGCCGGATTGAAGAATTGAGCTGGGGACTGGCTTTCCGACTGACTGATTTAACGCTGATTACCCTGTTTCTGGGATTAACCTTATCCATGCCCTCAAAACACAGCAGTAAATTTTGGGCAAAAACTTTTACAAAAATTAGGGAAAACCTTGATGAGGACCAGATCAAACGGGCATTCTATGGCCTGAAAAAGGACGGCTTGATCGACTACACCAAACGGCTGTGGCAAAACCCACAGATAACCGCCGCCGGCAGAAAACGGCTGGCGGCGCTGTTACCGCAATATGACAAGACGCGGACTTGGGACAAACGGCTGTACCTGATTACCTATGACATCCCGGAAAAGAAAAAGTGGCGCCGGGACCAACTGCGGGCTTTTTTGAAAAAAATCGGCTGCGGCCGGCTCCAAGAGTCTACCTGGATTACTCCTTATAATCCTAAAGAGTTGATTGAAAATTTTGTGACTGAAACCGGGCTGGACAATCTGATCTTAGTTTCTGATCTTGGCAAAGACGGACAGGTAGGCCAAGAGAGTCTGCGGTCGCTGGTTGACCGGGTATATTGTTTAACGGACATCAATGAGAGATACCGACAGTTTCTCGAGGATTTAAAATCCAGAAAGATTAGGCAGAGTGATGCTGCTGCTTACTTTTTCTCGATTTTGAGAGACGACCCACAGTTACCGTTTGAGTTACTGCCGGACGGCTGGCTGGGCGAACAAGCTTGGGAAAAAATCAACCCCTCGAGATGAAAATAACGCCTAAGACCAGCGGCCGCTGGTGCTAGACGTTGTTTTTGTTTGCCAATAGGTGGTCCAGCTGGTAGTGAAGCTGGTCCAAAGAACCGTTGTTATCCACCAGGTAGTCGGCGATGGCGATGGGGCCGGCTTTATGAGAGACTTCAATTTCGGCAATATCCCGGGCCCGGGCTTGCCGGGGAGTCAACTGCCTGACAGCGCGAACGGCCAGGCGCCGGTAGCGGATTTGGGGCCGGGCGTAGATGACGATTAATTTAAGGCCGGGAAATTTGGGCTGTAAATAGACATACTCTTCCCAGGAATAAAGGCCGTCAAGAATGATTGATTGTTGGTTTTTTAACGCCTCATTAATGCGGGGTTCTATTTTAATTGCATAAGCAGCCATCCCTAACTCTTGGCGTAAGTTTTCCCGGTATTTCCGCTCGTTTTCCTCCTTCAGGGAGAGTCCCTGAAGGCGTAAACCGCGGTCGGTTTCGTCGCCAAAACGCAAAACCGGAAAACCTTTGGCGGCTAAATAACGGCAGGCCTCGGACTTGCCGGCGCCGGCCATGCCGACGACGGCCAGGATTACTGGGCGATTACCTGAATATCCGCGAAGATCTTGTCGATCGTTTGTTCGCCGCTGACGCGCCGTAATAAGCCCTCCTCCTCGTAAAATTTTAAGACGTCGGCCTCCTGCTCCAGGTAAAACTTTAACCGATTCTTAATTTTTTCCTCGGAATCATTGAGGCTGCCGTCCGGATTGGTGCGGCCCCTTAACAATAAACGTTTAACCGCTTCGGCTTCGGACACCTCGAGGTAAAAAACATGGTTGACGGTTTTGCCGTACTTTTCCAGTTTTTCGGCTAAAAATAAGGCTTGGGTGTGGTTTCTGGGAAAACCGTCGATGACAAAACCGTTTTGAACGTCGGCCTCTTTTAGGCGGACTTTCCAGAGCACAAACATCTCCGAATCGGCCACGTAATGGCCTAACCGCAGAGCTTCCCGGCAGATATCGCCCATCATGCCTTTGTCTTTGGCGGCGTAATCCCGGACCAGATCACCGGAACCCAAATACGGCAGTTTCAGCTTTTCGGCCAATAACTTGGCCTGGGTGCTTTTGCCCGAGCCTTCAGCGCCGTAAAAAATTATATACATATTAAAGAAAACTGTCGTAGTTCCTCATAACTAATTGCGACTCCAGCGATTTGGACAATTCTAACACCACCGACACGACGATTAAAATCCCGGTGCCGCCGATGGATAGAGTGGAAATGCCGGTCGCCCCCTGGACCAAGGACGGCAGAACCGCCACTACCCCTAAAAACAAACCGCCGGCCAAAGTAATCCGGTTTAAAACATAGCTTAAATAATCGGCTGTCTGCCTGCCCGGACGCAACCCGGGAATAAACCCGCCGTATTTTTTGATTTCGTCGGCAATTTTATCGGGATTGAAAGTCACGGCGGTGTAAAAATAAGTAAAGCCCATCACCAGTAAAAAGTAGATGGCGTGATAGCTCCAGCGGTTGGGGTCAAACGTGGTTGATAAAAACGCGGCTAAGCCGGTTAGTTGAGGCAGGTTAAGCTGTAATAAATACTTGCCGGCAATCGAGGGCATGATGACCAAAGACACGGCAAAAATGATCGGGATGACACCGGCCTGGTTGACCCGCAAAGGCAAGTGGGTGGACTGGCCTGCCTGCGCAGGCAGGCCGCCGCTATGAATTCGGCGGGCGTAACTGACGGTAATCTGCCGGGCGCCTTCGTTGACAAAAACAATTCCGGCAATCACCGCCAAAGCCAAAGCAATAAAAATGATCAAATTAAACAATGTCAGTGTCTGACGGATCGCCCCGGTTTGAAGCAAAGCCACCGGCAAACGGCCGACAATGCCGGCAAAAATAAGCAGGGAAATGCCGTTGCCGAGACCGGATTCCGTCAGGAGCTCCCCAAGCCACATTAAAAGCATGGTACCGGCAATCATGGTTACCACCACGTTGACTACCGCCAACGGATCGGCAAAACTGATAATGTTCTGGTTTTTAAGCAAAGCCACCATTCCTACCGCCTGCACCGAAGCCAACGGTACGGTCAACAGCCGGGTATACTGGTTGATTTTTTCCCGGCCGAACTCGCCTTCTTTGGAAAGCGCTTCGAGCTTGGGAAAAATCATCGTCAACAACTGAAGCACGATCGAGGCGTTGATATACGGCCCCAAGCCCAAAGCCATAATCGAAAAATTCGCCAGGGTGCCGCCGGAAAAAATGTCCAGTAAGCCCAATACCTGATTACCGGAAAAAAGCTGACGGAGCGCCTCCCGGTCAATCCCCGGCACCGGGATTACCGCCAGTAGGCGGAAAATCGTCAAAATTCCCAAGGTAATTAAAAACTTGCGCCTTAAATCTTTTACTTTCCAAAAATTAGTAATCGTCTCTAAAACCTTAATCATTGACCTTCTTGGCCGCAGATTTACTCATGGGCAAGTCAATCTTTAACTTTTCCTTGAGTTCGCCTTCGCCTAAAAGTTTAACTGACGCGCCCTCGGAGACCCAGCCGGCTTTAACTAATGACTCTACCGTGACCGGCGTGGCTTTAGGCCAATCGGCAAAATCCCGCAGGTTAAAAATGACCGGTTTATTTTTCTTTGCCTGATTCCGCAATTTGCCCCGAAGCATCGGCAGGCGGCGGATTAAACTTTTTCTCATTTTTGAACCTTCAAAATACAGCGGCAATTTCCCCCGCGATTTTTGCCCTTTTTGGCCGCGCGAAGATGTGTGGCCGCCTTTGCCTGAACCGTAACCCCGGCCGAGGCGTTTTTTTGGTCTGGTGGTCGTTTTACTGATTTTTTCCAGCTTCATAGTTTACCCCCTTAAGTAATTTTAACGCTTTAATGGCCGCGTAAACATTAGTCGCCTGATTTCTGGTGCCCAGCACCTTGCTGGAAATATCTTTAATTCCGGCCGCTTCCACGACTGCCCGGACCGCTCCGCCGGCGATGACGCCCGAACCCGCCGGAGCCGGTTTGAGCAGGATTTCGGCGGCGCCGAACTTCACCCGGATATCATGAGGAATGGTCGTGCCTTTGAGCGGCACGGTCACTAAATTCTTTTTGGCCTGGCGGACGCCCTTTTTAATGGCCGATAACACATCCGGGGCTTTACCTAAACCAACGCCCACCCGGCTCTTTTTATCGCCGACGACCATCAGTACGGAAAAACCGATACGGTTGCCGCCCTTGGTTTTCTTGGAAACCCGGTTAACCTGCATGACCCGCTCGTCAAACTCTTTGTCCCGGTTTTGGTCAAAACGGCCTTGATTTCTCATAGTTAAAACTCCAAGCCTGTCTTTCTGGCCGCGTCGGCCAGGGTTTTCACCCGGCCGTGGTACTGATAAGACCCGCGGTCAAAAACGACTTTGATAATTTTCATTTTCTTCCCTTTTTCCGCCAATTGCTCGCCCACTTTTTTGGGATCCTTACCCCAAGCGACGGCTAAGGTTATTCTTTTTTGATCATCAATGATCTGGGCATAAATAAACTTGAGCGAACGGAAAACCGATAATCTGGGCCGGTCGGACCGGGCCCGCAGGCGGGTTCGGACTCGTGCTTGTCTTTCGGTTCTTAACATAGACTTTAGGCTTCGGCGGCTTTAGCCGCTTTCCCCGGTTTTAATTTAATGATTTCCCCCTGATAGCGGACGCCTTTGCCCTTATAGACATCGGGCCGGCGCAGGCGGCGCAGGTTGGCGGCCACTTGACCGACCAGGGATTTATCGGCGCCGGCCACGGTAATAAAACGGTTGTCTTTGACGGTCAGAGTGATCCCCTCGGGCGCGCTAAAACTCACCGGATGGGAAAAACCCAAAGACAGCTCTAACCCCTGCCTGCCGGCAGGCAGGCCTTGATCCTTGATTACGGCTTTATAGCCGGTGCCGACAATTTCCATGGTTTTGGCAAACCCGCTGGTTAAGCCGATCACCGCATTAGCCAACAGGCTTTTTTGGGTGCCGGCGTCGGCCAGAGCGTTGCCGCTTTGAGACCGGGTAAAACTCAATTCGCCCTTATCGTTTTTAACGATGGTTTTATCGCCTTGGTTGGTAACACTTATATTATCCGGCATAACAGCTCCCCGCCTAATTTTTGCTGGTAAGCCTCTCTGGCCGTCATCAGGCCTTTGGAGGTGGATAAAATGGTAATTCCCCGGCCCCGCAAATAACGAAACAGTTCTTTGGTTTCGGCATACAGCCGGCTGCCCGGTTTAGACAGGCGTTTGGCCGTCTCCAACCGCGGCTGTTTAATGATCAGTGACGGCTTCTCTCCTTTAGTCACTTCATAACCGGCCACGTGTTTGGATACCACCAGCAGTTTGACCAGCGCTTCTTTTAATTTAGAGTGGGGCACCGCTAATTGGCGGTGTTTAGCCATGCAGGCATTTTTCATTCTGGTTAATAAATCGGCTAGCGGATCGCTCATCATAATCTGGTTACCAACTGGCCTTGGTGACTCCGGGGAGTTCACCTTTAGCCGCTAATTCTCTAAAACACAGCCGGCACAAGCCAAACCAGCGGATATAACCGCGCGGCCGCCCGCAAAGGCGGCAACGGTGGTGTATCCGCGTCGAAAATTTCGCCGGCAGGGATTGTTTCACCCAAAATTTTACTTTTGCCATGGCATTCCTAAAAGTTCTAATAAGCGCAGGGCTTTTTTGTCGTCACCGGCATTGGTAACGATCGTCAACTGCAGGCCCCGGACGCTATCGATTGTATCATAGTCAACCTCATGAAAAACGATTTGCTCCCGAAAGCCCAAAGAATAATTGCCGCGGCCGTCAAAACTGGTCTTGGAGACGCCGGAAAAATCACGCACCCGGGGTAAAACCAGGCTTAAGAGTTTGTCTAAAAATTCATACATCCGCTCGGCCCGGAGCGTGGCCATCGCCCCGATCGGATCGTTAAGCCGGATTTTGAAAGCGGCTTCGGCTTTGCGGGCTAAGGTGGTCACCGCTTTCTGCCCGGCAATTTGGGACAGCATATCGGTGACTTTCTTGGCGACGCCTTTATCGCCGGCGCCGTCTTTGATACCCAAATTTAAAACAATTTTAGTAATCCGGGGCACGGCTAAATCGTGTTTGAGCTTAAATTCCCGTTTCAGCGCCGGCACGACTTCTTTAAAATATTTTTCTTTTAAACGGTTCATAAGTTTTTCCCGCACTTTTTACAAATTCTGACCTTATTTTTCTTATCCATCTTATAGCCAATCCGGGTCGGCTGATGACAATGAGGGCAAATTAAGGCTATCTTAGCCAAGGTTAACGGCCGGGGCAGTTCGACCATCTGGCCGGCTTTATCGCCCTGTTTTTTAACGTGTTTTTTATAAAGGTTGACCCCGGGGACCACGACGCTGTTTTTCTTGGGCAAAACCGCTTCGATTTTGCCGGTTTTCCCCCGGTCTTTACCCAAAGTAATTTTAACCTGATCGCCGACTTTAAGTTTCATTTACAGTACCTCCGGCGCCAGCGAGGCAATTTTATGGTAGCCCAAGTCTTTAACTTCGCGGGCGATGGGCCCGAAAATCCGGGTGCCTTTCGGCTCTTTATTGGCGACGGTTTCCAGAATCACCGCGGCGTTGTCGTCGAACCGGATGTAGGAACCGTCCGGCCGCCGGCTTTCTTTGCGGGTCCGCACCACCACGGCTTTGACGACGTCGCCGGTTTTCACCTGGCCATGAGGGTTGGAGCGGAAAACCGAGGCGGTAATCAGGTCGCCCAAATAACCGAAGCGGCGTTTCGAGCCGCCGTGGACCAAAATCACCCGGATGGTTTTCGCCCCGGTATTATCGGCTACATTCAGGATTGACCGCAGTTGAATCATAGCTTTTTAACCACCTGCCAATTTTTGTTTTTGCTCATCGGCCGGATTGGTTTTAACCGGACTTTGTCGCCGGCTTTGACTTCGATCAGACAATGGACCAGGTAATTTTTGCGCCGGGTAATGATTTTATGATAGAGCGGATGGGTCCAGCGCCGGACCACCTGGACCTTAGCGGTTTTGAGGGTTTTGGCAGATAGGACGGAACCGATTAGTTGCTGCATATGGTTTTAATTAACGCAATTTTATATTTAACCTCCGACGCGTCAGCCGGTTTTAATTTTAACTCCTTTAGCTCCTTAATTAACTCCGGCAGCATTGCCTGCAGTTCCGCCTTGGACTTGGTTTTTAATAATTTAATGTCTTTTAATTTCATAGCCGGGCCACCACTTTAGTTTTTAAGGCTAACTTCCGGCCGGCCAAACGGAACGACTCGCGGGCCAGCTCGGCGGAAACTCCGCCCAGCTCAAACAAAATCCGCCCGGGCCTAATCACGCAAACATAACCCTCAATTTCCCCTTTACCGCCGCCCATCCGGACGCCGGCGCCTTTTTTAGTGTAGGGTTTATCGGGAAACACCCGCAGCCAGACCTTGCCGATCCTTTTGGTGGCGTGGGCGATGGTTTTCCGGGCGGCCTCAATCTGCCGGGCGGTCAGCCAGCCCCGGTCCAGGCTTTTTAAGCCATAGTCGCCAAACGAAACCGTGTTGCCGGAGTTGGCATTGCCGGCCATGGTGCCCCGGAATTGTTTGCGGTATTTGGAACGTTTAGGCTGCAGCATATTAAAAGTGACACAGTGTCATAGTGACACTTTCTCCCCGGTATAAACCCAAATTTTAATCCCGACGTAACCCATTTTGGTAAAGGCCGGCTGCTGGAAATAATCGATATCCGACCGCAAGGTTGACAACGGCATTGACCCCTTGAAGTATTTCTCTTTCCGGGAAATTTCCGCGCCGTTGATGCGGCCGGAAAGCAGAATTTTTACCCCTTTGGCCCCGGAGGCCATGGTTTTTTCCAAAGCCTGGGCGATGGCCCGCCGATGGGGGTAACGGCGCAGGAGCTGATCGGCCAAACGCAAACCGATGAGCCGGGCGGATAAATCCGGGTTCTTGACCTCGACTACCTGCAGTTCCAGTTTGGGGGTTTTTAACTTGGCGCTGATCTCTTTTTTCAGCTGTTCCAGACCTGATCCGCCGCGGCCGATCACTACGCCCGGCCGGGCCACCGATAAAGTGATTTTGATGGTATTGATTGACCGGTCGATCTTGATCTCGGTAATACCGGCCAGCTTTAACCGCTCCAGGAGCCACTGGCGCAGCCGGAAATCCTCCACCAAAAACTTGGCATAGTCGCCTTTTTTAGGGTACCAGTTGGACGACCAGGTATACAAACTGCCCAACCGGAAACTTTTAGGATTTACTTTTTGGCCCATCTTTATCCGCCTTTGGCGGAGCCCTCCAAAACAATTTTAATATGACTGGTTCTTTTTTTAATCGAATGACTGCGGCCTTTGGAAACCGCCCGGCCCCGTTTCATGATCGGCCCGGCATTAATCTCGATGGTCTTGATTTTCAACTTGTCTTTGGCTAAATTCAGGTTGTTAACCGCATTGGCCTGCGCCTGCCGTAAAACTTTAGCCAGAGGCAGGGCGGCCCGCTTGCTTAAGTTTTTCAGGGTCAATAACGCCGCGTCTACGCCTAAAGGCCGGACTAAATCGGCCACCAGCCGCAATTTTCTGGGGCTGGTGCGGATATTGGTGGCTTGAGCAATCGCGGCGATAGTCATTTTAGGTTTTAGTCATTAATCTTTTAACCATCTTGCCGTGGCCTTTAAAAGTCCGGGTGAGGGAAAATTCACCCAAACGGTGGCCGACCATGGCTTCATTCACAAAAACGTCGATAAACTTCCGGCCGTTGTGGACGGCAAAAGTGTACCCGACAAAATCCGGGGCAATTTGGCTGGCGCGCAGCCAAGTTTTAATCGGTTCTTTTTTGCCGGTAGCTTTCATCCCGGCAATTTTTGCCAGGAGCCTTGGGTCAACGTATGGTCCTTTTTTACCGCTTCTTGCCATAAATAAACTTATTTGAATACTTTTTGAGTTTCCGGGTTTTCTTACCCAAAGTCTTCTTGCCCCAAGGCGATAAAGGCGAGGGTCGGCCGATGCCGGACCGGCCTTCACCACCGCCATGAGGGTGGGAATGAGGATTTTGGGCCGTGCCGCGAACCGTAGGGCGAATTCCCCGGTGACGTTTGCGGCCGGCTTTACCTAACTCAATATTGCCATGATCGCTGTTGCCGACCACGCCAATTGTAGCATAACAGGCAAGACTCAACTGGCGGACTTCACCGGAAGGCATTTTGATAACCGCCAGCTTATCTTTACTTTGCAAAATAGCCGTTAGCCCGGCCGAACGGACCAGCTGGCCGCCTTTTCCGGGAGTAATTTCCAAATTGTGAACCTGCGAGCCGACCGGAATATTAGCCAATGGCAGGGCATTACCCGGTTTGGGAGCGGCGGTCGGCCCGGACAAAACTTCGTGACCGACGGCCAAACCTTCCGGAGCCAAAATGTATCTTTTTTCGCCGTCGGCATAATAGAGCAGGGCGATAAAGGCCGAACGGTTGGGATCGTATTCCAGGCTGACGACCCGGGCGGGAACTCCCGGTTTATTCCGCTTAAAATCGATAATCCGGTACATCTGCTTGTGGCCGCCGCCCTGATGGCGCAGGGTGACTTTACCGGAATTATTCCGGCCGCCGTGTTTGGTAAATTTAACCTGCAGGCGCTTCTCCCCCGTATACCCGGCAGTCAGGACCTCCCGGTAGTTAATGTCCAG
Organism: Candidatus Beckwithbacteria bacterium CG23_combo_of_CG06-09_8_20_14_all_47_9; assembly: GCA_002772455.1. GTDB lineage: Bacteria > Patescibacteriota > Microgenomatia > UBA1400 > CG1-02-47-37 > CG1-02-47-37. Next base: position 17,243 of record PCSQ01000043.1, read on the forward strand.
GCGGTGGCGGCGGGACGGATTGGTGGCTTTAGCCAGTTTCATTTCTTTTTCTCCGGTAATTTAAAGTATTCAATCATCTGCCCGGCTTTAAGCATTACCATCGCTTTCTTTTGATCGTGGCCTTGGCTGGTTAACCGGCGCTTCCCGGTCCGCC
>PCSQ01000043.1:17407-22660 GCA_002772455.1 Candidatus Beckwithbacteria bacterium CG23_combo_of_CG06-09_8_20_14_all_47_9
TTGATGCCGCTGGTTGTCACCCGGATAACGTTAACCTTAAATTGCGCTTCGACCGCGGCCGCAATCGCCGGCTTCGTCGCTGTCCGGGCCACCAGAAACGAAAACTGGCCTCCTTTAGCTAAACGGATGGTTTTTTCCGTCAGCAGCGGTTTTAATAAAGTTAAGCGAAACATTTTAGGCTTTCTTTGGTAAAAATAATGGTTTTGGCGTTAAGAACGGTGTAAGTGGTTAAATTAATCGCGGCATCCAGATAGTTCAAATTTCTTACCCCTCTTTTTATTTTTAATTCTTCTTTGGCTAAAACTAATAATATTTTTTTCTTGCCGGGTTTAAGCTTGTCCATGACCTGATCGAATTTTTTAGTTTTTGGCTCAAGCTTATCGAGTCCGGCCACCGCTAAAATATTGCCCTCTTTAAATTGCTGGGAGAGGGCGGAAACTAAACTGGCTTGTTTTTGCTTTTTAGAGAGCTTAAGGGAGTAATTCTGCCGGCCCGAGGGGCCGTGGGCCTTGGCGCCGCCGACAAAAATCGGGGCATTACGGGAACCGTGGCGGGCCCGGCCGGTGCCTTTCTGCCGCCAAACCTTCAGGTGGGTAACGCTGACCTCGTTCCGGCTTTTGGTTTGGGCCGGACCCTGCCGCTGATTGGACAGATACACCCGGACCGCCTGGGCCATCAAGGCTGAATTAATCTTAGCCTTAAAAACTTTATCCGGGACCTTAAGGCCGGTTAACTTGGTGCCGCCGGCGGAAAAAGCCGGAATTAATGTCATATTTTAGTCAAAGTTAATAAGCCGTTGCGGCTGCCGGGAACGGTGCCGGCCACGGTTAAAATATTAGTCGTTTCATCAAAACTGACTACTTTTAAATTTTTAATCGTCATTGTCTCGACCCCGTAATGGCCGGCCATACGTTTGCCTTTCCACAGCCGGCCGGGAGTGGTCCGCATGCCGATTGATCCGGGATGACGTTGGCGGTCGGATTGGCCGTGAGTGCGGCCGCCGACACCGTGAAAACCGTAACGCTTCATTACCCCGGCAAAACCGCGGCCCTTGGACAAACCACTGACTTTAACTAAATCGCCGGCTTGTAAAATATCGGCCGCCTTGATTTTGTCGCCCGGCTTAAAATCTGCTGGATTAGGGGCCTTAAGTTCTTTAAGTTGCTTACGGGGCAACTCACAAACTATTATATTGGGCATAGTCCGCTTAACGGTTAAAGGCCCGGCTTTTAAATAAGTCACCGTCTGCCGCCGGCCTTGATCGCCAAAGACGGCGCCGGAGTTAATTTTGTAAACAAAAAAAGTATTCATCATTCCCTTTACATCCGAATTTCTATTCCCACGCCGGCGGGCAATTCCAGGTGCATTAAACTATCAATGGTTTTGTCGGTCGCGTCAATAATGTCCACTAACCGCTTGTGGGTCAGCAACTGAAAGTGTTCCCGGGCGTCTTTATCGGTGTGCGGGCTGGTGCCGACGACGACCAATTTTCTTTTGGTCGGCAAAGGTACCGGGCCGACGACTTTGGCCCCGGTAGACATGGCCGAGTCCAGGATTTTTTGGCAGCATTCATCAATGATCCGGTGATCATACGCCTTCAATTTAATTCTAATTCTGCCTTTTGGCATAAAAATCCACCGTGCCCCAGTGACACAGTGACACTGTTATTTAATAATTAGTAATTTCGACTTACTTGGTCACTTTGATGATCGCGCCGGCGCCGACGGTTAAACCGCCTTCGCGGATGGCAAACCGCAAGCCCTCTTCCAGGGCTACCGGCTGAATCAGCTTGACGTTCATCTTGGCGTTATCACCGGGCATGACCATTTCCACACCCTTTTCGAGCGTGACCTCGCCGGTCACGTCGGTCGTTCTAATGTAAAACTGGGGTTTGTATCCGGTAAAGAACGGCGTGTGCCGGCCGCCCTCGTCTTTGGACAGAATGTAGACTTGGGCCTCAAACTCGGTGTGGGCTTTAACCGAACCGCTCTTGGCTAAAACCTGGCCGCGTTCGATATCGTCTTTTTCAATTCCCCGCAGGAGAATGCCGACATTGTCCCCGGCCAGGCCTTCATCGAGCTGTTTCCGGAACATCTCGACGCCGGTAACCGTGGATTTTTTCGACTCGCGCAAGCCGACGATTTCGATTTCCTCGCCGATCTTAACTTTGCCCCGTTCAATCCGGCCGGTGGCCACCGTGCCGCGGCCCTTGATCGAGAAAACGTCCTCGACGGCCATTAGAAACGGCTTGTCCAAAGGCCGCTCCGGTTGAGGGATGTAATCGTCCAAAGCCTTCATCAATTCTTCAATTGATTTTTGGGCTTCGGCATCACCCTCGAGCGCTTTTAACGCCGATCCGCGGATGATCGGGATGTCTTTGCCGGGAAACTCGTACTTGGTTAACAGTTCCCGGATTTCCTCTTCGACCAGGTCGATCATTTCTTTATCGTCAACCGCGTCGCACTTGTTTAGAAACACGACCAAAGCCGGCACGTTGACCTGGCGGGCGAGCAGAATGTGCTCGCGGGTTTGCGGCATCGGGCCGTCGGTAGCGGCGACCACTAAAATGGCACCGTCCATTTGGGCCGCGCCGGTAATCATATTCTTAATGTAGTCTTTGTGCCCCGGACAGTCGATGTGGGCATAGTGCCGTTTGTCGGTTTCGTATTCCAAGTGGGTAATCGAGATAGTAATGCCGCGTTCGCGCTCTTCCGGCGATTTGTCAATGTCCTCGAACTTCATGGCCGTGGCCATGTTTTTCTTGGCTAAATATTGAGTAATGGCCGCTGATAAAGTCGTTTTGCCGTGGTCGACATGACCGATGGTCCCGACGTTAATGTGCGGCTTGGTGCGTTGAAAGGTCGCCATTTTTTCTCCTTCAAAAATTTACTAATTTAAAAAACTTGCTTTGATTATACCTTATCCGGGCTATTTTTGGCAATAATCTGTTGGGTGATATTGTTAGGGACTGTCTGGTAGTGCGACGGCTCCATGTAAAAACTGGCCCGGCCCTGGGTCATGGAGCGGATGACCGTGACGTATTGGGTCAACTCGGCCAACGGCACTAAAGCGGTAATCACGGTAATCTTGCCCCGCTTGTTGGTGCCCAAAATCTGGGCACGTTTGGAGGAAAGGTCGCCGATAATCTCGCCCATAAACTCTTCCGGGGTGGAGACCTCAACCTTCATGATCGGCTCCAGTAAGACCGGTCCGGCCGCTTTCACCGCGGCCTGGACTGCCTGTGAACCGGCAATCTTAAAAGCGATTTCGGACGAATCGACGTCGTGATAAGAACCGTCAGTCACCGCCACTTTGATATCCACCAGCGGATAGCCGGCAATAACCCCGTTTTCCAAGGCTTCTTTAACCCCCTTTTGGATGGCCGGAATAAACTCCCGGGGAATGGCGCCGCCGACGACTTCGGAAACAAACTCATAGCCCAAGCCCCGTTCCTGAGGTTCGATCCTTAAGAAACAGTGGCCGTACTGGCCGCGGCCGCCGCTTTGCCTGATGTACTTGCCTTCGGCTTCGGCAATTTTGGTAATCGATTCTTTGTAGGCCACCTGGGGCCGGCCGGTATTGGCTTCCACCTTAAATTCCCGCTTCATCCTATCGACTAAAATTTCCAAATGGAGTTCGCCCATCCCGGAAATTAACGTTTGGCCGGTGTCCGGGTCGGACTTGATGGTAAAAGTCGGGTCTTCGTCGGCCAAACGCTTTAAAGCAAAGCCCATTTTTTCCTGGTCTGCCTTGGTTTTCGGCTCGATGGCTAAAGAAATTACCGGCTCGGTAAAGCTGATGCCTTCAAGAATAATCGGCCGGGATTCATCGCATAAAGTATCGCCGGTGGTGGTAATTTTCATGCCGACGACGGCGACGATTTCCCCGGCAAAGGCTTCGGGAATTTCTTCACGGGTATTGGCGTGCATTAAAAGCAAGCGGGCAACGCGCTCTTTTTGGGACCGGGTCGAATTATAAGCATAACTGCCGGCGGACAGCTTGCCGGAATAGACGCGGATGTAAGTCAGGCGGCCGACGTGCGGGTCGGTTTGCACCTTAAAAGCCAGGGCGGAAAACGGCGCTTCAATTTTAGCATCTTTAACGTCCAGCGGGCTGGGCAGATAGTGGACCACGGCGTCGAGCAGAGGCTGAACCCCTTTATTCCTTAAAGATGAACCGCAGTAAACCGGCACCAGTTTATAAGCTAAAGTCGCTTTTCGAAGAGTTGCCTGCAACTCGGCTAAAGTCGGCTCGGTGCCGTTTAAGAATTTTTCCAATAATTTATCGTCGTGCTCGCTGATTTGCTCGATTAATAGCGCCCGGTACTTGGCCGCTTCGGCCTTCATGTCTTCGGGAATCTCGGTAATGTCGTACTTGGCGCCGGTTTCGTCGCCGTGCCAAATTAGGGCTTTTTGCTCGAGCAATAAAACTATACCCTTAAAACTGGATTCGGCGCCGATCGGCAGGGCCATAATCGCCGGGTGGGCCCCAAGGCGGTCTTTAATATCCGCCACGGTGGCTAAAAAATCCGCCCCCAATTTATCCATTTTGTTGACAAAACACAGCCGGGGAACGTTGTATTTATCGGCCTGGCGCCAGACGGTTTCCGATTGGGACTGAACTCCTTCTTCGGCATCCAAAACCGTAATGCCGCCGTCCAGAACACGCAGGCTCCGTTCAACCTCGGCGGTAAAATCCACGTGGCCGGGCGTGTCGATAATATTGACCCGGTGTTCTTCCTGGGTGCAGGCGCCGGGTAAAATCGGCGTCCAAAACGCGGTGGTGGCGGCCGAAACAATGGTAATGCCCCGCTCTTTTTCCTGCTCCATCCAGTCCATTTGGGTCGTGCCGGCATCGATGTCCCCAAGCTTGTAGGTCTTACCGGTATAAAACAAAATCCGCTCGGTGGTGGTGGTTTTGCCGGCATCAATGTGGGCAATAATGCCGATGTTTCTGATTAAATTCAGCGGGACGTGCCGCTTTTTGGATGTGGCCGATTGATCAGTCATAAAAAAACTGCCCTCTCAAAGCAGTTAGCTCGAAGTTTTATTGTAGCACAACTAGGCTTATTATACTTGTTTAAAATTCAAGTAGCTTTTTTTAAATCTTAATCCGGCAGGGCCTGACGGCAAACGCGATCAAAAGTATTACAAAAATATTCACCAGGACAGTCGCTGCCGGTACTGCAACCGATTTCATTCAAGTCAGTAAATTTAAAAGTCGCCAGAATTTGATCAATGTCGGTCGCCAGTG
>PCSQ01000014.1 GCA_002772455.1 Candidatus Beckwithbacteria bacterium CG23_combo_of_CG06-09_8_20_14_all_47_9
AGCTTGAATTGATAACATTTTTTATCTTCTAATCACCATTTATCGATAGATGTATCTTACGCTATTTACCCACCGGCGTCAATTGGAAAACGACGTCTGACTCAAACCCACGGGAGAGTAAAAACCGCTGGGCACGGGGCTGGTCCAGATTTTTTTTGGCTAATAATTTTTTAGCCAGGTCGATTTCCTGGTCTTTGGTCAACAACACCGAGGCAATAATTTCCCGATCAATGCCTTTTTGCTGAAGCTCGGCTTTAAGGCCAATATTGCCGCGGGGATTACTGTTGACTCTTTGCTCGACCCACCACTGGGCAAACTTTTTATCGTCAATTAAATCCAGTTCGATCAACTTCGGGATCGCCGCCGCCAAACCCCGCTGTTTCAATTCGGCCGCGCTTCTGGGCCGGAATGACAGCAAGTGTACCGCTTTATTCAGCTGCTTTTTTGGGTCGGCCTCGGTGTTTACCTTCACGGCTCTCTTGCTCTCCGGCTTTAATTTTTTGCCAGACAACGACTTCAATTTCTTTAGCCAGCTTGTGATTTTCCCCTAGATACTCCCGCACCGCTTCTTTACCCTGGCCGATGACTTCACCCTTAAACCGGAAAAAGCTGCCGGATTTTTCAATCACGCCGTGAAGCACGGCCAGATCGATTAAATCACCCAGGCGGGAAATACCGCCGACGTTTAAAATGTCCAGTTCGGCCACTTGAAACGGCGCGGCGACTTTGTTTTTAACCACTTTGATCCGGTGGCGCGAACCGACGATTTTGTCGCCGTCCTGAATGTTGCCGATTTTCCGGCAGTCCAAGCGGATCGAGGCGTAAAATTTTAGGGCTTTGCCGCCGGTGGTAGTTTCCGGGTTGCCGAACATGACGCCGATCTTCATCCGCAGCTGGTTAGTGAAAATAATCACCGCTTTGGACTTGGCAATCGCGCTGGTTAATTTGCGCATGGCCTGGCTCATCAGCCGCGCCTGCAGGCCCATCATCGAATCGCCCATTTCGCCTTCAATTTCCGCTTTAGGGACCAAGGCGGCGACCGAATCGACACAAATCACGTCAATGGCCCCGGAGCGGATTAAAGTTTCGGCAATTTCCAAGGCTTGCTCGCCGGTGTCCGGCTGGGAAATTAACAGGTCATCAAGTTTGACGCCGATCGTTTCCGCTCTTTGGGGGTCCAGGGCGTGCTCGGCATCGATAAAGGCGGCCGTGCCGCCGGCTTTTTGGGCTTCGGCAATGACGTGCAGGCAAAGAGTAGTTTTACCGGAGGCTTCGGGACCGTAGATTTCGGTGATCCGGCCGCGGGGCAAGCCGCCGACGCCTAAAGCAATATCCAAAGATAATGATCCGGTGGGGATAACCGATACTTCCAGGTGGGTCCGGTCGCCCAATTTCATGATTGCCCCGGCGCCGTACTCTTTCTGAATCTGCTCCATTGCCACTTTAATTGCCTGAAGTTTGGGATTATCCGCCATAGATCTCTCTTTCCGGGCAGTAAAGATTATTAAATCTAGTTCAGTCTAACAGAAACTTCAATGATTTATCAAGGTGGTTATCAGGAAATAGGTCTTTAGGATAAATTTTTATTTGAACTTTTTCTGATTTGGGTAATAAATACTGCGTTGATGCTTAACTTTCCTGGCAAATAACCAATCATCAATAATTTTCTCCGCTAAAGAATCGCAAACATGTTTATCATTGGCAATATATTTATGGGTAAATTTTAACTGATTGGGTTTAAAACCGGCCGCCTCAACCGCT
>PCSQ01000010.1 GCA_002772455.1 Candidatus Beckwithbacteria bacterium CG23_combo_of_CG06-09_8_20_14_all_47_9
CTTGCAAGTAATAATCCCGCAGCTGGACCGCCAGAATTTTATCGCCCGGTTTAAATTCAACCAGCATCGCCGGATATGCCCGGGTAATTTTTGCCTGACCGTCACGGCCAAAATAAAGATAGCCGCTGCCGGCAACCAGCCAACACCCGGCTAAAACCAGCACGGCGCCTAACCACCACCTCGGTTTAATCGTGTCCAGCTGGACCCAAATCGACAACGGCAGCAAAGCCAGAACATAAGCTCCGCCCGGAGGGAAATTAGTGATAAAAATCAGCACCAATAAATAAACGATAATAATGATTTTTAAATACCGTTGGCGCCGGTTAAACAGAAACAAGGCTAAGCCTATCCACCAAGGAAACGGATAACTGAACAAAAACTTCACATACTGCCAATGAGGTAATCTCGCCCAACCCAAAAATTGCTGCTGGAAAAAATCGACCTTTAGATATCCGTTTAAAATAATTAAACCGATTAAGGCTAAAATGAAAACTGCAACTAACCGCCACTGTTTTTTTATAATAGCCCAAACCAACCAAGCTATCGGTAATATTAAAGTCAGCAAATGCAGCCAATAGGCCAATAAAAATAACAATCCGGCCGTCAGCCGTTTTGACCGATGCCAAACACCGACTAAAAGCAAAAAAACCAAACCGTAAAGCGGGTACATCCTGGCGACGCGGGCATAGTCTACCAAAGGAAAAGCCAAAGCTAAAATCGCGCTGTACATTAAACTGAAATTAACCGATCCGCCCATTACCCGGCTAAACCAATAACCGGCAATAACTAATAAACTGCCGGAGATAACCGAAACCAGCCGGGAAGAAAATTCGCTGATCCCCAACCAATGATAGACTGACGCTAAACTGTATAAATGCGGCCAGGCCCGGCTGGAATGAACTTGGCTGGGTTCGCTTTTAATAAAATCCCAAAAATAAACTTCTGCGCCAAGATTGGGCACGGTTTCATTGGCAGTTATTAACGCCAACAGCCGGCTTTTAAAACTTGTTGACTGGTAACGACACTGATCAGGATCTTTTTGGCAGTGATAAATATATGCCGCTGCCTTAACCGTGGAAAATTCGTCTTCTTTTAAAACCGGCTGCCCTACCTGATAAATTCGCAGGAAAAAAGCTAAAACAAAAATAAACCACAGCAGTTTTTTCATGGTTTAAAAATATACCCTGTTATGGCGCCGAAGGTTTTTTCAGCCTGAACTTCAAAGCCAGAACTTTCCTGTCTGTCAGTCACCAACAGAATTTTATCAACTGTCCCTTCAATCGATGGCTGGGGATACAACCAGGAAAAATTATCATCCATAAAGCTTTTGGCCGGCGGATTGCCGGACAGTTCAAATAAATAGCGCAAGCCATTTTCCCGGTGGCACTTGCTTTCCGATTCCAAATCCCAATTCGACCCGGCCAAATACTGATTTGCCCATTTGATTAATTCTTTTTTGTTAGTTAAACCGTAAGGATTAGTGGCGCGGCTGAACTGATAAAGGTTCACTGCCAGAAAGACTATTATCACCGCAGTTCCAAACAGTTTCGGCAGGCGTTTAATTACCAGGGCTGTAGCCATCGCCCAAACCGGCATCAAACCGGTAAGGTAATGATCAAACAAAGAAAAACCCATTAAACCGAATAAACCAATACCAATAAAGTATGCAATTAACAATAGCCTGATCTCACGCTGTTTCCAGGACAGCAATGTAACGACAATAGCCGCTATTAATAGCCACGGATTAACCGCGAGCCGGGCCTGGGCATAAGGAATGCAGTAACTGTAAATCTCAATGAGATTGGTTTGGGCCGTATACCAAAACCGGGATAAACTTTGCGGCAACAGTAAAAGCGCCTGCCAATTGGGCTCTTTCCCGGCGACGTTAGTCAGCAACCGACCAATTCCCGCCAGATTTTGCCAATTATGCCTTAAGTCAAAGGCCAATAATGGCGCCAGGAAAATCCCCGCTCCCAGCCACCAATATTTAAGGGCTCGGGGCCGATACAGCAAAACAAATAAACCCAGGGTTAGGTTAGACGGATCGGCCGTGACCGCCAAAACCAAAGTCAATATCAATCCCAAATTGTTTTTCTGCTTTAAAAACCACAACAGCAGCAAAGTAAATAACGGATTAAAAAATAAGGGCCAGTAATGATGGTCAAAGGCTACAACCGCCCAGGAAACCGTATAAAGTAAAGTGGCTGTCAGGCTTCGACTGTACCGGTAAAGCCAATAGATTGTGACTAAAGAAAATATGCCGGCCCACCAACCCCAACCAATCGGGTCAAACTGGAACGGCCACAGCAAAAGGGCCGAAAAGTAATAAAAGTAGGGCGGCAGGTGAATTTGCAACGGCGAAATCCCGCCGATTAAAAACGGCCGCTTGAGCTCAAATAGGCCCCAGGCCCGCCAAGCAATTAATTCCTCATCCATCGTAAAATGAAACCACTCTTCCAATTGCCACCAGCGTAAAAATAAGGCCAGCACTAAAATAAACCACAACCAATGTTTAGATTTCATTGCAATTTCTTTTTAACGATCGCTGGTATACCGGCTACCATTACTCTTTCCGGCACGTCTTTCCTCACCACCGCGCCGGCGGCTACCAGGGTTTCTTTGCCAATAATAACTCCCGGCAAAATCAAGCTGTTTACCCCCAAAACCACTCCCGATTCCAATCGGGTGTGGAGGACTTTTTTTGGGTAAAACTTAATCAGCGGGTGATCATTGTAGCCGACCGAATGGTGAGAAAGAATTGAGGACCGGGCAGTTACCGTCACTTGATTGCCTAAAGTAATCTTTCCGGCTAAATCCAAAAGCACCACCGGGCCCAAATAACAATCATTGCCTAGGGTCAAACCAAACAAGCCGGTTCGGTCTAAATTCATTAAAAAGATCCTGTCAATAAAACAGTTCCGGCCGATTTTTGCCCCGCCTAATCTTAACCACCAGATCCGCAGCGGCGAGTACGGTAAAAGCAAAAATACCCAATACCATAATTCCATAAAGAAATATTTAATTATCCGTTTTAAGCCGATTTCTTTAAACATATTCTTGACAATAATGTCAATTTGTATTATTATATTTTTGTAGACTTAAGGTCTACTTGACTTTGTTCAAAGCCCCCGCAAGGGGGTTTTTGATTTTCAGTTAACTGTTTCTATTAAGATTAAGTCTGTACTCAAAATCCTCCACAAATAATATTTCCTTAATAACGTTGGCGTTTTTAGCATCAATCAGTTCTTTCCCAACATGATCTCTGGCACCAAAAATGTAAATTGTTTTATTAAACTTCTCATGAAGATAACGGCATACATAGGCTAAATCGCCGTCGCCGGAAAAAATCACTGCCGTATCAAAATTGTCTTTTTCCCGGATTAAATCTACAGCCATTTCTATATCAAGATTGCATTTTTTTATATACCCGGTTTTATACTTAACATCGGGAATATATTTAACTCTTTTTGAAATAATTTGCTTATGATTCATAATTTTTAATGTTTAAACTCCCAGGAAAATTTAATTAAATTCCACAAATAATTAAACGTATCGGGAATCAGTCTCACCGTCGAAGTTTTATTTTTATTTTTGACAAAAGCCACGGGAATTTCCCCGACTTTTAACTTAGCTTTGAAACATTGCGCCATAATTTCCGTGTCAAAGAACCAGCCTTTATTTTTAATTTTTTTAAGGAGCGGCATAATTTTTCTCCGCCGGAAAAATTTGTAACCGCCTTCCGTATCCTGAAATGGCAATCCCAACAGCTGCTTTCTAAGCCAAACATAACCCTTACTGGCAAACCAGCGCGGCAGGCTCCAAAGCTGAAAATCATAAATCCGCCAGGCTAAGGCCGCATCCGCCCCGTCTTCTAAAACATCCACAAATTTAGATAGATACCATTCACCGGTTTCCAAATCAATATCGATAAAACCGACGTACTTACCCTGGGCCCGCCTAAAACCATCAACCACAGTTTTTCCCCGGCCAAGGTTGCGGTGATGAAAGTAAGCCGAAAGACTATCATGAGAATATTTTTTTAAAGCTTTTTTTATTAATTCTACAGTGTCATCGCTCGATTGGTCTTCGACAAAAATTATTTCCCAGGTATAACCCGATCGCTTGAGCGTTTTAATAATCCGTTCAACCGAATTTTCGAAAATCTCACTTTCGTTATAGCAGGGCAGAACCAGCGAAACGTTAAATTTATTCATGGAGCAATTTTGCTAATAAAGGAATGTCTTGAACAACAACATTCCAAATTAACTCCAAGTCCAATTCCCAATAATCATGAATCAGCTTGTTGCGAAAGTCTTTCATTTCCCGCCATGGCACTTGAGGGTTCGATTTAATAAAGTCCGGGATTATTTTTGAGCTGGCTTCACCGATAATTTCCAACTGGCGAATAACCGCATCCTGCGTTTTTTGATCCTTGGCAAATTGGTTAAAATCCATACCTTTAACATAAACCTTAATTGTCCTTATCGCTTTAGTTATATGAGACAAATATGGTTCAATTTGCTTCATAGATCACTTTTAGATCTGGTTCTACAAATGGTCGCAGATATTTACTTAGTCCTTTCCTGGTAATTAAATCTACTTTTTTCTTGAGAATATCTTCCAATTGATGCTCGGTACGAATGAGATGAATTAATCCAACGGGCTTGTTAAACTCCACTAAAAAATCAACATCGCTCGTCGGTTTGTGATCTTCGCGCGCATAGGAGCCAAACAGGGCTAAATAAGAAACTGAGTTTCTCTTGGCAATGGATTCAATTTTTTTTTGATAATGGGAAAGAAAATTCATAGACATGCTAAAATTATAACATGGAAAAACCAATAAGAACAATGTTTCTGAGACTGATTTTTCCCGCTACTGCCACGTCAAAAGCTAGAGAGATTTATTTGATGTGATTGCGGCGGTAACGAAAACAATAAAACAAAACCGATGATAAAGTAAATAAAGAAATAATTTTGGCCCAACGCCGTAAGGGTGTATCCGTAAAATTTGTCTCAATTTTAGCCCCGGCGGACGGAGTCGCAAATTCAATCAAGCCATTAGCCGATGGCCAAATCGGTACCGCCTGCCCGTCGATTTTTACCTCCCAGCCGGGATAGTAAAGGGTGTTTAACTGACCGGGTGGCGGTGGCGGCAGCCGATCAAAGTCAACTGATTTTACCCAAATTGGTAAATGTTCGTTCCAACCGGTGGCGACACCGGTATAGTTATCAAAAAATTCCTGATCGTAAACCCGGGTATCATTAATCCGCATATGGTTGCGGTTGCCGTAAAGCGCTAACGCGATCAGTAATACGTAAAAAGTAATCCGTAATAAGTAATTCTTAATTAATTTCACTGCCGTGCTGCCGATCAACGCACTGGTAAATACTGCCAGGGCTAAAAATCGCCACGGAGTGGACACACTCTGTAACGGCGTCGGCCAGTCCCAGATAAATTGGGACGGCGTCAGCATTAAACCAATGCTAATGCTAAAAACCAGCAAATACTGCCAAGTTTTCCGCCAAAAAATTAATCCCAATCCCACTGCCAGCCATTGAGCAATTCCTACCTGCTGTGACAACGGATTTTTACCCCAACCGGGAGCGTTCGTCCCCCATTTAGAATAGAGCAAGCGGGAAAACGGCACAAAATCGTTTTGATACTGATGGCTGACAAAGTCCTTAAAATGAGTATAGGGCAGTTCCAAATTTGCGGGTAAAAAATACCAGGCTGATAATCCAAAGGCTAAAATTATTGCCGCAAAAAATCGACGCCATTGCCGAATATTTTGAAAAAAGATTAATCCCAGCAAAGGGGCAAAAATTACCAGTTTACCCGGATGTGACAAAATCCATAAGGCTAAAAATATGCCTGCCACTAGCCACCGCTGCCGCTTTATAGCCCAAAAAAACCAAGGGATAAAAGCAAAGGCGACAACTACTCCTAAAGAACCGGTAATAAAAATCTTCACAAACAGGTACGGCGCAAACCCCCACAAAACCGCTCCCAAAAAACCGGCTAGATAATACATGCCGGCAAGTGAAATTAAATAGGCCGAGATTAAAACTAATTTAAGGCTGACGGCCAGACTAAAGCCAAACAAGTGAAATCCTTCGGCTGCAAAATACGGCAGCGGATAGGCAAAAATAAACACCGGGTAGCCCCGGCCGGCGTATAAGTCCGGCGCCCATTGAGGCGGGATTTGGCCGTCTTTTAAAACCTTATCAAACTGCTGTAAACGAACAATATGGGCTTGAGCATCATGACCGTCATAAAAGTTTGGACCCCAAAAAGTCCGCATCGCCAACAAACCCAACAGCAACAAAATAACCAATTTTAACTTCCCCATACCCAGCCAAAGTATTGATAGAGGCTAAAAAGACCGATTAAATTTAATCCAACCGCACCGGCAACTAAATATCCGGGTTTAACCCAACGGCTCAACCCCCAAACAAATAAAATCATTTGGGCAGCAATGGCTGGGTAAAAATACCGTCCCTGAATCCCATACAATTGGCCGGTTTGGCTAAAAACCAAAAAGTCATTAGCAATCACCACCCCGGCCTGAATGAGGACTGCCAAAACCAACCACTTCGCTTTTGGCCAAACTTGAATTAAACCAAAAAAACTCAACAAGGTCAGAATTTTTAAACCGGGATAAACTCCAATCGGCATAGTTTTTTCCAGCCAGCCAAACACTCCCCAATACCAGGCAAAAATCTGGTGATAATGGACCCGAATAAATATCTGTACATATTCAATGGTCTTGTAAAATATTTGTCCATTCGACAGTAACTGAATTAACTGATTGGCGTAATCAGCATAATCTTTTAAAGGTACAACGTATAAATACCGGTCCAGCCATGAATATTGGCCGCGGACCACCTGATTAATAACCGGATTCAACCAAATAAAGCCGATAAAACTTAGCACCAGCGAACCGATAATAATAATCCTTGGCTTTTTAGGTAAACAAAACGGCAGCAGCAACCACAAAAAAATCAAATCCGGCTTAATCAAAATTCCGACCAAAGCGGTCAATAACAGCCAGATAATTTTCCCTTTATTAACCGCCAAATAAATAAACAAGGTTGCAGCCAATACCCCTAAAGCTTCATAGGAAACACCGTTTAAAATAAAACTAAAACCCGGATGAAAACTGACTCCGGCGGCGGCGGCTAAGCTTAGCCAGGATTTTTTAGTTAATTTAATACTGATTAAATACACCAGCCAAATTGTGATTAACTGGCAGATTAAAGAAAAAAATCTGACGCTGAAAAACTGCCATAAAAACGACTGATTGGCAAGTAACCGGTAAATTTGGGCGGCGGCAGAATAATATAATCCCGGCCGCTTGAGCGAGGTTAAATAAGGATTAACGATAAATTCTTTTTTAGCTTCCGGGTTAATTGATTTAATTTTTCCCAGCCAATTTTTCGGATATCCCTGCCAAACCGGATGTTCGATTTTCCAGTTAAAATTAACAATTTGGCTGACAGAAAAAAGTTCTTGCGAAGTCACTACCTCCCGGCGGGGATGCGGCCGGCGGTTTTCCTCAGCTAAAAATTGCACAT
>PCSQ01000019.1:0-2988 GCA_002772455.1 Candidatus Beckwithbacteria bacterium CG23_combo_of_CG06-09_8_20_14_all_47_9
ACTAATACTATCATACTTAGGAAACTATGAAAAGTCAAAACAATATCGAAACAATTGGGGATAAGATAAAACAGCTTAGAAATAAGCAAGAATTAACGCAGGACGAATTGGCGAGAAAAGCCGATCTCCCCTATACAACGCTGACCAAAATTGAAAGCAATGTCATCACTAAACCAACCATTCAAACAGTAATGAAAATTGCCAAGGGTTTAGATATAACCGTTGATGATTTAATGAAATAAAAATATGTACGACAACACAGTAGCTCAAAAAATTTCTAAACAATATAATCAAACACCATTAGTCAATTTTGCTAGTGTTAATTTGAACACAAAACTTGAGGATCTAAATTTGAATTGGCGTGAACGAGATTTGCCAGAAATGGAAAGAACAAAGCATGTTCATCGTTTGCACCCATACATGGGCAAATTTATTCCACAACTTGTAGAAATTTTTTTGAGAAAATATCAACCTAAATTAGTTTATGATCCATTTTGTGGTTCCGGCACAACCTTAGTCGAGGCAAATGCTTTAGGCATTGATTCAATAGGTACAGATATTTCTATTTTTAATGTTTTGCTTTCAAAAGTAAAAACATCGGATTATGATATTCAGCTTTTGGAAAAGGAAATCAAAGATATATTGCAAAGGTTATACAAGTACAAAAGCAAATTTTCAAAAGATGAAAAAGTAAATAAACTTTTTGTAACAAAAAATGAGTATATAAATAATTGGTTTGCTCCAAATACACAAAAAGAGCTTTTGTGCTATTTAAGACTGATAAAAGATTATACTTATCAGGATTTATTAAAAATTATTCTTTCTCGTTCAGCTCGTTCTGCACGACTTGTTACGCATTATGATTTAGATTTTCCGAAAGTACCTCAAACCAAACCCTATCAATGCTACAAACACGGTAGAATTTGTACTCCAGTTGATGAGGCATATAAATTTTTATCGCGATATACCATAGATACATTGGCAAGAGTGAAAGAATTTTCCAAAATTAAAACAAAGACAAAAGTTACCATAAATCATGCAGATTCTAGAACTGTTGAATTGCCCAAAGGCATTGATATGGTTTTTACTTCACCGCCTTATCTTGGGTTGATTGACTACCATGATCAACATAAATATGCTTACGAGCTTTTGGGGTTGCAAAATAACGAAACCAGAGAAATAGGCCCGGCAAAGAATGGTCAATCTGAACGGGCAAAAAAAGAATACATTGACGGAATAAATGCCGTACTATCACACACAAGAAATTTTATGGCAAAGGATAGCCTTGCTTTGATAGTGGTAAATGATAAATATAATTTGTATAAGCCGGAAGCAGTCGGTTTTAAGTCTATCGGCAAAGTTGATCGACATGTAAATAGGCGGACAGGACGAAGGGACACTCCTTTTTATGAAAGTATTTTAATTTGGCAAAAAATATGATTAACAAAGAAACAAGAAACACAATCAAAGGATATTTAGAGGGCTTCATTCAGGGTATGATTGAAGAAGCAACCGATAATGGTTTTGATCCGAAACAACTTCGTCCGATTCGGGACGCCTCTAAAAAAGGAGATTTAAAACCATTTCACGAGTCGCTACTCCCCGACGGTCTTTTGAAAATAACCGAGTTTGAAAGATCATTTTCTACAAAACTTGGCACAACTTTTGAAGAGTGCGCGCGTTTGATTGCAAAAACAGTTCACAAAAACGCAGAGCGGGGTTATAGGGTTAGGGGTGTAGTTACAGCAAAAGCTATTAAGCGCATTGAGGAAATAACGAGCAAAATCGGTAGTGGTGGGATGAAATCAAAATACCCAGATTTTGTAGAGGAAATTATAGAGTTAAGCAAAAATGGTTCCGGTATTGAGAGGGTCAGTATTGCCGATTTATATATTGAAACAAAATCTGGAGAGGAATGGTTTTTTGAAATAAAAAGCCCGAAACCTAACAAGGGGCAGTGCTTAGAAGCAACTGGCCGTTTATTGCAAATTCAAGCAATTACGCATAATAAATTCCCGAAAGCAAAAGCATTTTACGCTACTGCCTATAATCCTTATGGGGTGAAAAAAAGAAACATTCAAACACAGTTTTATTTTAAATTATATGGATTTGGCTAATGAGGTTTTGATTGGCAAAGAGTTTTGGGATATGGTTGGCGGAAACGGAACTTATGAGGAAATCTTGAGTATTTATCAAGAAGTCGGTAAAGATAAGGGTCCAGATATGCTCGATCAGTTAGCATTAGGTTATTAAATTTATGGATCAAGACATACAATCACAACTTGATAGAGCTAAAGAATTACTGCAAGAGCTTGAAAATGCTTGTAATACTGATCTGCAAGCAAAGGATGTGTCTGGTAAAACAAAAAATTTATCGCAAGAAGTTTTGCTTAAAGTTAAGCATCTATTAGACCAATCCATTTATAAATTTTTTGAAAAACAGTATTTGCCGAGTCTTTCTGATTTAGATAAAAAATCTGCAAAAGTTTATTTCCCGACAGTTTCTAAAAAAGAAGATTTGAAATCAGTTTTTGGCAGGGCAAAAATGGGCGATCTTGAAACAAGACATCAAGATTTTTATAAATTTATAGAGTCCGTCCAGCCTTACAATCAAGATTATTTTTGGTTAAAGCATTTAGCAAGCTATTCTTCGGAAAAACATATACGGTTAACACCACAAATAAAAACTGAGACAAAAAGAGTGACGGTTTCTCGCGGGGGCGGTTCGGTATCTTGGGGACCGGGCGTAACTTTTGGCGGGGGTGTTAGCGTTATGGGGGTTCCGATTGATCCAGCGACACAAATGCCAATCCCCAATAATGTCGCTGAAACGAAAGTAGAAAACTGGGTATCATTTTTATTTGAGGGTAGTGATGTAAATGTTCTTGGATTGTGTAAAAAATCCGTAGAGGACGGAGAGAAAATTATCAAAAAGGTTTTGGAATTTGTATAATTAAAAAAGAATTTACCGCCAAGCTCGGCAGAGCC
>PCSQ01000019.1:3033-6038 GCA_002772455.1 Candidatus Beckwithbacteria bacterium CG23_combo_of_CG06-09_8_20_14_all_47_9
TCCGAAAGGGTCGCTTCCGCAGGCGGGCGGAAGGGGGGTTTGGGGGAAATTCCGCCCGCCCTACAAATTTTGGGCGAAATCTGTTCGAATTTTTTCGAACGCACACCGCTAATTTATGAAAAAATTGTTAATTATTATCGGAGTTATTGTAAGTATTGTTGTTCTAATATTATTTGGACTTCAAAATAGCAGAGCAATTACCTTGCCATGTGTTGTTAATAGATGCCCACTTGGAGGCACCTGCTCGCGCTTTCAAGGGAATACGGTGTGCTTAATGGGTTATCAAGAAGGTTCTTTGTGTAATAACTGCGAATCGGGTAAATGCAACATCGGAGAGTCATATCCATTAAGTATTTGGTGTTTAAAATAGGTTCTAATAGTGTTAGTGGTTTGTCGTCTTCGTTTTGCCGAAGCGAGTTGCGGCGAGACAAGTTCACCTATTTGTATTAGAATGATTTTATGGGCCTGCTAAAAAGAAATCCAAAACCCCAGCCGCTTCAGGAAACGAAACCTGGACCGGTTCAGCCGGTCGAGTTAAAAACTTTGTTAAAGTGGATGGCGCCGGTCCGGCCGTTTAAAAAGCGCGACCGGGAGTACTACACCACGATTGCCGCGATTGTGTTTTTACTGGCAGTGATTTTGCTTTTCCTTAAAGAGTGGCTATTGATTGCCGTGATGATCGCCTTAATGTTTGTGGCTTACGTTTTAGCTACGGTGGCGCCGGAATCGGTCGAGCACGAATTGACCACCCGGGGAATTGTGACCGGCGGCAAGCTGTATAAATGGGAAGATCTGGTCCGGTTTTGGTTTAGTCATAAATGGCATGACACGATTTTGCACTTGGATACCAAACTCAAGTTTCCCGGCCGGTTGATGCTGTTATTGGGCGACCAGGACGAGGTCAAGGTAAAAGAGATGATTCAAACCCGGGTGCAGTACGAAGTGCCGGCGGAAACATTCATGGACCGCTCGGCCAAGTGGCTTTCTGCTAAAATACCCTTAGAAAAAGAATAAACATTCTTGCGCCCATAGTTTAATGGATAAAACTTTGGATTGCGGATCCAAGAATAAAGGTTCGATTCCTTTTGGGCGCACTTTTACTTAGGGTATAATTTCCCTTGGAGGAGTGTGCCGAACGGTAAGGCACCGGTTTCGAAAACCGGCGCCCGCAAGGGCTTGCAGGTTCAAATCCTGTCTCCTCCGCACAAGCACCCATAGTTGAATGGATACAATGGCGGGTTCCGAACCCGTTGGTGAAGGTTCGATTCCTTCTGGGTGCACCAGATGATAAATACAAAACGCGAATTTTCTGCCGGGGGCGCCGTCTATAAAAAAGACGGCGATAAAATCTTATGGCTGGTTTGCCAGCATTCCGGCTACCATAAATGGGTTCTGCCTAAAGGTTTAATCGACCCCGGTGAAAAATCGGCGGAGACGGCGGTTAGGGAAGTGGAAGAAGAAACAGGAGTGAAAACCAAAATCATTGCTAAAATTCCCGAGCCGGAAAAATATATTTACACCATGAACGGCGTCAGAATTTTTAAACTGGTGCAGTATTTTTTAATGGAGTATGTTTCCGGGGACATTGCCAATCACGACTTTGAAATGGAAGCGGTCGAGTGGCTGCCCTATGAAGAAGCTTCTCAAAAATTAAACTTTCACGGGGCAAAAGCAGTGCTGGAAACAGCTAAAAAACTTTTACAGCCATGAAAAAGATCCTGATGGCCGTTTTTGCCCATCCGGACGACGAAACTTTCGGCCCGGCCGGGAGCTTGATCCATTTTGCCAAAACCTATGAGGTTTATTTAGTTTGCGCCACTAACGGTGACCGGCCGGAAAGAAGGGGAGAGCTATTAGCGGCGGCAAAAATTATGGGAATTAAGCGGGTGGATTGGTTAAATTTTAAAGACGGCAGCTTGTGTAATAATAATTACCACAAATTAGCCGGGAAAATTGAGGAAAAATTAAGGCAATACCGACCGAAAATAGTGATGACGTTTGAGCCCAAAGGGGTTTCCGGTCATTTGGATCACGTGGCGGTGTCTTTGGTGACTACCTTTGTGGTGACAAAGTTGAAATTTGTTAAACAATTGCTGTATTTTTGTGAGTTAAAGCGAACGATTAAGTTATTGAAGCAGAATTTCGGCGAGTATTTTATTTACGTGCCGCCGGGGTATTCCCGCCGGGAAGCTGATTTGGTGATAAATACAAAAAAATATTGGCCCCGGCGGCTCCAGGCGATGGCCTGCCACAAAAGCCAGCGGGGGGACTCCAACCGGATGGTGAAGACATTAACTGTTTTACCCAAGCGGGAACACTTTTTGGTTATTCGTACAGGTTTTACTGACGCGCCAAAATTGGATCATGCCGCCGGTTGAGCTTTAGCGAGATGATGAACAAGATCAGCATCATCAGCTGGCAGGCGCCGCAGACCGGGCAGAAAACATTTTCCCTAAAAATTTCCAGGTAGGTAAGCCGCAGGCAAAATATCATGCCGAAACTCACCATAAATAAATGGAGTTTTTTGAACTTCATTAGTGAGGCGTAGAGAATCGTGATGTAACCGATTAAGCCGACCAGGGATACCGGCACACCCAGAAATTCTGCCAGCGGGCCCTTGGTGACCGCGTCGCAATTGACGGCAGTGCTGATATCACACCAGCCCGGCGGAGTGGGGGCCAGGTAAGAATAAAATAAATAGCTGGCCAGGAGGATGCCGAAAGCGGCCAAACCAGCCGAGAGCTTAAACAATTTATCCATTGGCAATATTATAATCGCGAGGTAGACTAAAAGTCTATGGATAAAAAGAGCCTGGGGTTAACTTTGGGCATGCTGGGCTTGGTTTTAATTCCGATTGCCATTTACTCTGTGGTGGTGGCCGGCCCGGCCGGTTCGGGCCGGTACGATCAATTGGCCCAATGCTTGACCGACAAAGGTACAAAAATGTACGGCGCTTATTGGTGTACGCATTGCCAGAGCCAAAAACGCTTATTCGGTAAGAGTTT
>PCSQ01000019.1:6044-7211 GCA_002772455.1 Candidatus Beckwithbacteria bacterium CG23_combo_of_CG06-09_8_20_14_all_47_9
AATTAAATATGTTGAGTGCAGCTTGCCCGGAGGGCAGGAACAAACCCGGGAGTGTAAAGACGCCGGAATCAACAGCTATCCCACCTGGGAATTCGGCGACGGAAGCCGCCTCGAAGGTCAAATTAGCCTGGAAATACTGGCAGAGAAATCTAATTGCAAGGGGGTGATGAAGTAATGAAAAAAATAATAATTGTGGTGGTTTTATTACTCCTGGCAGGTTTGATTTACAAGAAAATGCCGGTGAATGAAACCGTTAAACCGGAGACGAAGTCGGAGGAATTCAGCGGGACTTTGGCCCAGGCGATGAAGTTGGGCGTGCCGATGAAATGCGAGTGGCAGACCAGTGAAGGCAGCGGCGAGTCTTACGTTAAGGGTAAAGATATGTATTTGAAAACGATGATGCAGGGAAAAACCGGCTATATGGTTAAAATCGGCGACTGTGTTCACACCTGGAGTGAGGGCCAGAAGCAAGGAGTTAAATTTTGTCAAGCTCCCGAAGCAATAACCCCAGAAGAGGCTGATAAGCCAGCCGATTGGCAGCCGGATAGCGGCAGTTATAAAGCAGAAGGGGTTGATTGGGACGTCCAGTATAAATGCCGTCCCGACATTTTCTCCGGTAACCGGTTTGAGTTGCCGGCCGATGTCCGGTTTTTAGACATGGCCGAAACCTTGAAAGGCTTTGGTCGGTGACTGCAAATCGGTCCGGCCCGGTTGAAAATTAGCCGGGCGGATAGCGAAGCGGAACGCCGGCTGGGTTTATCCGGCCGGGAATCTATGCCGAAAAACGAAGGGATGCTGTTTATTTTCGACCGGCCCGGCCGCTATGCTTTTTGGATGAAGGGGATGAAGTTTCCCCTGGATTTTATTTGGATTTCCGGCGATAAAATAACAGAAATAACCGGAAAAGTTGGGATTGATCAGATGAATCTTCGCCCGCAGCAGCCGGTCGACAAGATATTGGAAGTCAACAGCGGTTGGGCGGCCGAACATCAAATTAAAATTGGTGATACAGTCAAGTATGAATCTGTTTCAAACTAAAGAGTATTTAAATGTTTTTAGCCGGCATTTTTGCCGGCAGGAAGATATCGTCGACGGACTTTGGGAAAAATATCAAGGTAAATTAATTTTGCTGGGAATGAAACCGGTTTTGGGTAAAGAAGAAGTGAC
>PCSQ01000019.1:7226-8021 GCA_002772455.1 Candidatus Beckwithbacteria bacterium CG23_combo_of_CG06-09_8_20_14_all_47_9
CGATATTACTATTTTCCCGCCGGGATATAAGCAAATTCAGCTGGATTATATTCGGGAAGACAGCGCTACTTATACTAGATTTAAAGATCAGGCCGAAAAGATTGAGGTATTGCCGTATATTGATTTGCCGGTTACCTGGGAAGAATATCTAGCTGGTTTAGAGCGTAAACACCGCAAGGAGCTAAAGCGAAAATTTAAGCGGCTGGAGGGGGCGGACCATGAATTTATCAATGAGACTAATTTGCCGGAATTTATCCGGCTGCACCGGCTGTCCGATCCGGCCAAGAATCAGTTTATGAGCCCGGCCATGGCGGTTTTTTTTGAAGACGTGATGACGGCGGCTATTCCCGGCTGGCAAACAATTTTAAGTTTTCTAAAAATTGGCGATCAGTTTGCGGCCAGAGTGGTTGGTTTTGTGAGCCGGGATGAGTATTGGCTTTATAATTCCGGTTATGACCCGCAATTTAATTACTATAGCGCCGGTTTAGTTCTCAAAGCGCAGATGATCAAGTGGGCGATCGAAAACGGCAAGAAAGAATATGATTTTCTGCGGGGTGGCGAGCGCTATAAATATGAGTTGGGAGCCAAGGATTTAAACCTGTACCGAATCGAGATACATCAGTAATTCCGGGATGTTTTTTACATACAGGTCTGCGTCGGAGGGGTGGTAGTTTTTATGGTGGTGTTCAGTTAGACAGATGGTAAAAGCTCCGGCAGATTTGGCCGAATCAATTCCCGTTTGGGAATCTTCCAAAATAATGGTATTACCCGGTTTAACCTTTAGTTGTTTTATGG